>JAICIO010000050.1 GCA_025924315.1 Phycisphaerae bacterium | reverse complement strand
GTGCACGGCCGTCCGTCCGATCGCGCTGCGCATGGTGAAGGAATGCGCCGAAGTGATTCGCGACAAGTTTCCGGATCGGACGCTTAGCGCGATCGGCGGAATCGAAACCGGCAACGACGCCGCACAGTTCATCCTGCTGGGCGGGGACACCGTGCAGGTCTGCACTGGCGTGATGAAGCAGGGTTATGGAATGGTCAAGAAGATGAAGGACGAGTTGCTCAGCTTCATGGCGAAGCACAACTTCGAGCGCATCAGCGACTTCAAGGGCCACAGCCTGCAGTACTTCACCACACACGCCGATCTCGTGAAGCGACAAGCCGAAGCGAAAGCGGCTGCGAAGGCAAAAGCCGGAGTGGTCGCCAAGGACGGCGAATGGCAAGGCGATCAATTCGTCAAGCAGACGGACGCCCTCGCGCGCGGTTGATGAAGTCGCTTAATGCCCTTGAATGTTCTTCATGATTTGCTGCAGCGCTTTCGCAGGCTTGTAGTCGTATTTCGCGAGTGAATGAAAATGTTCACCATCGCGAACAAGGATTTCACCAGGGACCTTCGTCGATGAAATCGGCACGAGAATCGCGTCCGCGTCCATCGCGCCGATCCCGCTCGATCCGAACTGAACGTGCTGCGGGGGATCAAACTTCACGAGCAAATGAGTCGCGTTCGCGTAATGCTTCCATCGATCCCCATGAGCGTCGGAGTCACCTGTTCGGTCGACCGAACAGCTCTCCAGCAGCTCAACGATCAGCGACGCGGTCTTCTCCTGCTGATTATCCGGAAGCTCACGTTCCTTCCCCTTAACCACTGCGACGACTGTTCGCGACGGCTTGGTTGTCTCGGCCGTCGTGGGTCTCGTCGTTGGTGGCAGAGCGGTCACGGTTGATGCAAACGTGACCAACCATAAGATGCCGACTGTCGTCGCACGCATATATTCACCCATATCAAAGACACCGGATCCGCGCAGGAGTTTCTCGGCAAGAAGAGTTTGACAGATGCCAAACTTTTACCTAACATACGGCCTCGAAAGTGATTTACCTTCCGATTCTCCGCATGGGCGGAAGCAATTTGGCTGCAGGTGCCGATAATACTCTTCAGGCGGGTGACGGACGGGCAAGGAGGAGAAGGAATGGCTGTGAAGGTCCTGCAAACGAAGCCAAAAAAGAAGATTAAGCGAATCGATGTGGATGCGAGCGGGGGGAATGCGCGCGGGAACGGTAACGGTGCGCTCAACGGCAACGGCACCGGGGGACACGACGGCGGCCTGACCGCCCCACCCGGTGGCGAAGATCGCGGCAACCTTCACGAGCTCGCGCAGACGCGCTACCTGAACTACGCCCTTTCGGTCATCACCGCTCGTGCCCTCCCCGACGTTCGCGACGGCATGAAGCCGGTCCACCGCCGCATCATTTACACGATGTGGCAGAACGGTCTTCGCGCGGATCAAAAACATCGCAAGTGCGCGACCGTCGTGGGCGATGTCATGGGCCGGTATCACCCGCACGGCGATAGCTCGATCTATGAAGCGCTCGTCCGGATGGCCCAACCCTTCGCGATGCGCGCGACGCTCGTCGATGGCTCGGGCAACTTCGGCTCGATGGACGGCGACCCCGCCGCCGCGATGCGATACACGGAGTGTCGCCTCACGCCGATCGCCGCCGAGACGATCCAGGAAATCGGCCAGGGCACAGTTCACTTCCGTCCGAACTACGACGGCACGAAGGAAGAGCCGGTTGTCCTGCCGAGCAAGCTACCCAACCTGCTGCTCAACGGCAGCGCGGGTATCGCAGTCGGCATGGCGACGAGCATTCCGCCGCACAACCTCGGCGAAATCTGCAACGCCCTGCTCAAGCTCGTCGAAGATCCCGAGATCAAGGAATTCCAACTTCTGGCCAACGACGCGATTCGCGGCCCAGACTTCCCCACCGGCGGGCAGGTCCTCAACACCAAGAGCGAACTGCTCGACATCTACAAGACCGGCCAAGGCGCCATCAAGATGCGCGCGACATGGGAGAAAGGCCCCGCGACGCGCGGCACGCAGACGATCTACATCACGAGCGTTCCGTACGGCGTGAACAAGGCCGAACTCGTTGAAGCGATCGCGCAGATCGTGCTCAGCCGAAAGATGCCGCTGCTGCTCGACGTTAAAGACATCAGCACCGACGACGTGCGCATTGAGATGCAGCTGAAGCGCGACGCTGAGATCGACAAGGTGATGGCGTTCCTCTTCAAGCACACGCTGCTGCAGACGAACTTCAACGTCAATCTCACGTGCCTGATCCCGACGGATAATCCGGAAGTTGGCCGTCCTGAACGACTCGGGCTCAAAGCCATTCTCTGGCACTTCCTCCATTTCCGTCTGGAAGTCGTGACCAAGCGCCTGACGTACGAGCTCGAGCAGCTTCGCAAGCGGATTCACACGCTCGAGGGCTTCGCGTTCGCATTCGACATCCTCGATGACCTCATCAAGATCATCCGCGGGAGCGAAGGCAAAGCCGACGCGGCGGCGCGAATCCTTAAGAAATACGGCGTCGATCCACACGGTCCGCGCAAGCCGAAAGACGACGGCCTCGATCCGGAACAGGTCGACGACATCCTCGAACTCAAGCTGTATCGACTCGCGAAGCTCGAGATCAACCTCATCCGCCAGGAGCTCGAGGATCGAGCCAAACGCGCGAAGGAAATCAAGCGGCTGCTGAACGAAGAAGAAGCCACCGGCCGCTGGAGCATCATCAAGCACGAGATCCAGGAGCTCGCCAGGACCTACGGCAAGGAGCCGCGCAACAAGCGCCGCACGCTGATCGAAGCGGCCGAGAACGAAGTCGAATACACGGCCGAGGACTTCATCGTCGAAGAAGACAACCACGTACTGGTGACGTCCGACGGCTGGGTGAAGCGTCAAAAGGAAATCAATCCCGAGACGACGCGCTTGCGCGAAGGCGATCGCATTCTGGCGCTCGTCGCCGGCAGCACGCGCGCGACGATCACGTTCTTCAGCAACTTCGGCACCGCCTACACGTGCCGCATCATCGACATCCCCGCAACGACGGGTTATGGCGAACCGATCCAGAAGCTGTTCAAAACGAAGGACGGCGAAAAAATCATCGGCGCCACGTCGATGGACAACCGCGTGCTTCCGCCAAAGGCGACTGCGATCAATCCGAAGAAGCCGGACGAAGCGCCCAAGCTTCACGCGATCGCCGTCACGAGTGACGGCTATTCGCTGCGCTTCGGCCTCGACAACTTCCGCGAGATCTCAACGCGCGCCGGTCGGCGTTACGCGCGACCGTCGCAAGGCGCGGAAGTCACACTGGCTGCGGTCATCGTCGGTGACGAGACGATCATCGCCGCGAGCCACAATCGTCGCGTGATGGTCTGCCCGGCCGAGGAAATCAACTTCCTTGGCGGCCCGGGCAAGGGCGTGCTGCTCATCAAGCTCGACAAGACCGATCGCCTGCTCGCGGCCATCACCGCCACCAGCGATCGCGACACGCTCACCGTCAAGACGAGCATGGGCGGCGAGCAGCGCCTCAACACCGGTCGCTACAAAGTCACCGGCCGCGGCGGAAAAGGAAACGAGTTCGTCTCGCGCGGACAGATCGTCGAAGTCCTCCACAACCCCGTACCGGCGCCCGCGCCGCTCGAGGGAACAAAATAAATCGCGACCTCTTGTAGGGTGTGCTTCAGCACACCGCCGTTCAAATGCGAAGACGGTGTGGTGAACCACACCCTACAAGGAAAAGAAGTAAATCATGGCAACAGCAACCGCAACTTACAACGCCAGCAGCATCACCGTTCTTGAAGGTCTGGAGCCCGTTCGCAAACGTCCCGGCATGTACATCGGCGGGACGGGATCGGCGGGGCTGCATCACCTCGTCTGGGAAATCTTCGACAACTCCGTCGACGAGGCGATGAACGGCCACGCCGACTGCATTGAAGTCACGCTGCACAAGGACGGCGCGACGGTCTCCGTCTCCGACAACGGTCGCGGGATTCCCGTCGACATGCATCCGAAGCACAAGCGGCCCGCGATCGAAATCATCCTCTGCACGCTGCACGCCGGCGGAAAGTTCGACAACAGCCAATCCGGCAATTACAAGACGTCCGGCGGATTGCACGGCGTTGGCGCTTCCGTCGTCAACGCGCTCTCCAAGAAACTCGTCGCCACGATCAAGCGCGACGGCGCCGAATGGGAAATGGAATTTCGCCAGGGCAAGCCGACCGGCAAGTTGAAGAAGCTCGGCTCCGCCCGCGGAAGTGGAACGAAAATCTTCTTTCATCCCGATCCGCAGATCTTCCCGCGAACGGAATTCAACCCTGAAACGATCCGCGAGCGCCTCGAGATCGCCAGCTACATCCACAAAGGCCTGAAGGTCATCTGGCACGACGAGGTCAACGGCAAGAAGGAAACCTTCCAGCACGAAGACGGCATCGTGGCATTCCTGAAGAAGCTCATCACGGACGAGCAGGTCAAACCTGTGCACGAACAGCCCTTTGTGCTCGAGAAGCAGAACGGGGTGCGCATCGAGATGTGTTTCTCGTGGACGGAGAGCACCGAAGAGCTCGTGAAGAGCTACGTCAACGGCGTGCCGACCCCCAGTGGCGGAACGCACGAGAACGGCCTTCGTGCCGGCGTGCTTAAAGCGATCCGGAACTACATCGAAACGCATAACCTCTCGCCCCGAGGCGTGAGTCTCGCCGCGGAAGATATTCGTGAAGGCGTGTTCGGTGTGCTCTCGGTCTTCATCGAGGATCCGCAGTTCCAGGGACAGACCAAGGAGCGGCTCAACAATCCCGAAGTGCAGGGCATGCTCGACAACGCGGTGCGCCCGGGCCTCGAGCAGTGGCTCAACAGCAACCGCACGGTCGCCGAGACGATCATCAACCGCATCATCATCGCGGCCCGCGCGCGTGAAGCCTCGCGCGCCGCCAGTGCCAGCATCAGTCGAAAAACCGCAACCGCGGGGCGACTGAATCTCCCCGGCAAGCTCGCCGATTGCTCGTCAAGCAATCGCGACGAGAGCGAACTGTTCATCGTCGAAGGCGACAGCGCCGGCGGCAGCGCCAAGCAAGGCCGCGATCGCAACAAGCAGGCGATTCTGCCGCTGCGCGGCAAGGTACTGAACACCGAAGGTTCGTCGCTCGCGAAGGTCGTCGAGAATCGCGAGATCGCGGATCTCATCATCGCACTGGGCTGCGGCGCCGGACCCGATTGCGATCCCGACAAACTGCGTTACCAGCGCGTCGTGCTGCTCGCCGACGCTGACAGCGACGGCCACCACATCACGACGCTGCTGCTCACCTTCATCTTCCGGCACATGCGCCCGCTTATCGAAGCCGGTCGCGTCTATCTCGCCATGCCTCCGCTCTATCGCGTCGACATCGGCAAAGAAACCCACTGGGCCGCCGACGACGCTGACAAAGAACGCATCATCAAGCAGCACGCCAAGGGCAACGCCAAGCCCGAGATCACCCGCTTCAAAGGCCTCGGCGAAATGATGCCAAAGGTCCTCTGGGATACAACGCTCAACCCCAAAACCCGCCGCCTCCTCCGAGTCGAGATCTCCGACGCCCTCACAACCGACCGCGTGATCAACGAACTCATGGGCAAAGACGCCTCCGCCCGGTTCCGTTTCATAATGGAACGCGCGGAAGAGGCGGATGAACTGGACGTCTAAAAACGTGGGGTTAGATCCGCGCGACCTGCGGCAGATGATCGAAATGCTTGTCGCGCGAATAGAGCGTCCAACCGTGTTGCACGCTGAGTGCTGCGATCCACAGATCATTCAGGGGAAGCGGTCTTCCGCGTGCCTTTAAATCGACAAAGAGATTTGAATAGACGTCCACGGTCGTCGCGTCCGGAAACGCCACATGTACGCCGCTCTGGCTCAAAAACTGATTGAGCAGTCGTTCGTTCTCGATCTTTCTCTTTCCCTGGCCGAAGCCGACCTTGAGTTCTGCAAGCACAACGAATGGAATGTGGACCTCTGTCGCAGTTTGCACAATCTGGACGACTTCGAGAACGTGGTCACGCAGATCGCGATATCGATTCGTGTCGATCACGAGGATCATCGCCAGGCATCCTCGTCAATCTGTTCGAACATCTCGCGCGCCTCGTCCATGGCCTTCGCGTCTTCCGGGGTGAGCGTCCCGACGAGAAAAGAAAGATCCCGCTTTGGCGCATTCGAGTCGTCGAGGCCCAATCCCGTCCTGAGCGCTTGCACCGCGACTTCATTCAGGCTCTTGCCTTCCGCCTTTGCTTTGGCGCGGAGAGCTTTATCGACGGCCTTGGGAACTTGTCGGATCGTGTATTGCATGTGCCTGCATTTTAGTCATCGGATGCCTGCATTGTCATCTTGATTCCTTGCCTGCCGATTTCCTTGTGGTGGGACAGAAACGCGCCTGCTACAGTGGTCGTTCGGACGTTCGCGGTCTTATAAGGATCGGCCGATGGTCACTGCACCGCTCACATTCGGACCGCTCATATTCAACGCGCCGATGGACTGGACGTTTTATCCGCAGGGCGAGCACGTGATCGGGCGTCCACCAACGCGAGCGGGACTTTTGAAGATGTCTTCCGAATTCCGCGATGCGGTCGATCCGCGGCAGGCATCGCATGAACAGTGCTGGGAGATCGCGACGAAGCTCGCGTTGCCACCCGAAGGCGCGATCTTTGAAGATCAGGAGCGGCGTTTCATCGACTTCCTTCCCTTCGGCAGCGGCAGCTATCGCACGACGGATGATATCGTGCGACTCTGGTACCGCGTCACGCACGATGGACTCATCGTTGCATTCTTTTCGATACCACGCGTGCGCGAGGAGGAGGCCAACACGATGGTCTCAATCGAGGATTGCAACGGGATGGTTCGCAGCGCGAAATTCGCCCCACCCGAGGTATGATGCCGCCGTCCTAAAAAGGCGGCGGTCATTCGTTCACACTTCATCACTGTTTTATCTTTGGTCGCATTCTTGGGCGTCGCGCGCGCACAAACAACGCACGACGCGAGGGACTATGAGCGTTCGTTCAAAGACCTCTACGATCACCTTGGCGAAGTGTATCCGTGCTTCCAGCTAAAGAAGATCGATTGGAAGAAGGTCGGCAACGAGCTCCTTCCAAAAGCGAAGGACGTTCAGACGGACGATGACTTCGGCCGGCTTTGCCTGGAGCTCGTCGCGAAGCTTCGGGACAGCCACGCGCAACTGCTCGAAGGGACCGCGAAGTTTCCACCGATTGATTTCCCCCAATGGGATCCCGGCTTCGCATGCGTCATTGATGATCGCGAGCGGCCAGTGGTGTACTACGTCGACAAAGGCTCACCTGCGGAGAACGCTGGGGTCAAGATCGGGATGGCGGTCGTGTCGGTGAACGGCAAATCTGCCGAGGCGGCGATGAAAGCGTGGGAAAACAACGCGACGAAATGGTCCGGCTATTCGAGTGATCGGGCGCTGCGCTACGACGCCGCAAAGATGTTCATCCGCCAGATGCAGCGCGGCGCGAAGGTGCGCCTTGTGACGGAAGATTCCGATGTGAGACAGAGCGGCTTCGAAATCCCCGCGACGCTGGGTGTGCGCTATCTCCCGCGGTTGCCGGTGCCGATTCACGGCATTGATGATTCCGGGTCGGTCGAGCCGAAGCATCTGAATCAGGACGTCGGCTACATCTACGTTCGCCGCATCAACGACAACCTGATCGATGGACTCGACCGCGCCGTACGGCTGCTCGGCAGTTGCAAAGGCATTATCATCGACGTTCGTGGAAACAGCGGCGGCGGATTTGACGCGGATCGATCGTTCCGCAATTTCGATCTCGACGACAAAGACGAGCCCGACCGTCCGCGATTCAAGGGCAAGATCGCCCTGCTGCTCGACGAGCGCACGATCAGCGCCGGCGAAGGCTGGGCCTCATGGTTCATCGCGAAGAAGCGTGCGAAAACTTTTGGCTCGACGACGTCCGGCGCGTCTTCGCGAAAAGAGGAATACACGCTGACGAACGGGCTCTACAAAGTGATCGTCCCGGTAAAGGCGTACACCGGCTTCCTCGACCGCCCCATCGAGCGCCGCGGGCTCGAGCCCGACATGCCGGTGCGAGTGAATGCGAAGGATCTCGCGCAAGGGAAAGACACAGTTCTCGAAACCGCCAAGAAATGGTTGATGAGCGATGAATCTGCAAAGTGATCCGAGCGCACAGAGACCGCGCTTTCTCATTCACGTGAGCATCGCCGTTGTGCGCTATGGAAAGATTCTGCTCGTGCAGGAAGCGAAACAGGCGTCTTACAAGCTTTGGAACCTGCCCGGCGGACACGTCGAGCACGGCGAGCCGCTTGACGATGCGGCCGTGCGAGAGCTCCACGAGGAGACGAAGCTCCGAGGAACGCTCACTCATTTAGTCGGCGTGTATGCGCGATCGCAGGCGATTCGATTCGTCTTCGCCGCGAGCGCCGAGGGCGAACCCAATGCCGGCGATGAGATTCTCGCCGTTCGATTCGTTTCCTTTGCCGAACTCGAGGCAATGCCCGACAAGGAGCTCGTCGCGCCGAAAGTCCTGCGCGCGGCGATGCGCGATGTGCGCGAGGGCGCGAATTTTCCGCTGACGCTCGTGCAATCACTCCTCGATCAGTCCAGCTGACCGAAGGGCAAATCGCTTCGCATCATCGGTGGGCGCTCGTACTTCGCCTTCACCTTGTACGCCTTGCCGGTCTCGGCTGAGTCAATGAATCCTTGCATGATGTCGAGCACAGCGAAGGCCTGTTCGCCGGTCGATCGGAACGGCCGCTTGTGCTGGATCGATGCGATCATGTCGGCGATGCCGACGCCGCGGCCGTAGCCTTTCGGCGTCGCGTGTGGAACTTCGCGCCATTCCGCATCGTTCGTCGTTCGCACGAGAACCGTGCCGTCGAACGTGTTCGGATCCGGCACCTTCATCGTGCCATCCGTGCCGTAAATCGTGATCGGATGTTTACCGCCAAGCTCGCAGAAGCGCGTCGCGAAGCTCTGCACCATCGTGCCCATCACGCCGCTCTCAAACTCCATCGCGCCGGCGATGTGATCGTACGTTTGCACATCGATCTTCTTTCCCTTCAGCGGCTCGCTCGTGATGGTGCGATCCGGAATCGCAATCTTCGCCATGCCGGTCACGCGCGTGACGTGGCCGAGGAGATTCAAGAGCGCGGTAATGTAGTATGGCCCCATGTCGAACATCGGGCCGCCGCCGGGCTGGTAGTAAAACTCGGGACTGGGGTGCCAGTGCTCGTGTCCGCGGCACATCATGAACGCGGTGAACGCGACCGGTTTGCCGATGGTGCCCTTCTCGATCTCCGCGCGGGCGGTTTGAACACCGGCGCCCATGAACGTGTCAGGCGCGCAGCCGACCTTCTTTTTCGCCTTCTTCGCGGCCGCGAGGAGTTGCTTGCCCTCGTCGCGATTAATTGCAAACGGCTTCTCCGCGAATGTGTACTTGCCGTTCTCGATCGACTGCATCGCCACGGGCACGTGGGCTTTCGGAATCGTCAGGTTCAGCACGACCTGGATCGAGTCGTCCTTCATCAGGTCGTCGACCGTGTTGTGAACTTTTGGCACGCCGAATTCGGCGGCGCGCTTCTTGGCCGCCTCGATGTTCAGATCCGCGCACGCGGCGACCTCGAGGAACGGGAAGTTCTTGAGCATCGGCAGATAAGCGCCAGCGATGGCACCGCAGCCGACGAGACCGATACGTGTTTTTTCGGGCATGATGTTTCCGTGAATGAACTTCGAATCGTGCGCCGAGCGCACGGGCGGGAAAGAATAACGGAAGTGCCGTCAACCGTCATCCTGAGCGAAGGATCTCGGGATCGGGAGCTACGCTCGTTATCGAGGTCCTTCGCTGCGCTCAGGATGACATCGAGCACGGGTCGAGGAAGTAACGCAACTCGACTCGCACGGTTCACCCTCACCCTTACCCTCTCCCTCAAGGGAGAGGGGAGAAGATCAAAGACGTGCGATGAGGAGTTCGCGCTGGAAGAGGATTTCCTTCGGTAAATCGCCTGCCATTTTAAGAAACAACTCTTCCTGGCTGAGCAGTTCCGATTTCAGATCGTCGATGGTGACCGTCTGCATTTTCTCGAAATCGTCGGCACTGACGTCAATGCCTTCAAGATCGAATTGATCGACGCGCGGCATCCAGCCAATCGGATGCTCGACCGAATACGCGCGGCCGTGGCAGCGATCGATGATCCACTTCAGCACACGCATGTTTTCGCCATAACCGGGCCAAAGGTATTTGCCGATCTCATCCTGTCGGAACCAGTTGACGTGAAAGAGCCGCGGGCAGTCCGTCATCTTCTTGCGCATGCGGAACCAGTGCACGAGATAGTCGCGAATGTTGTAGCCAATGAACGGGAGCATGGCCATCGGATCGCGACGGACGATGCCGACCTGTCCCGTCGCTGCCGCAGTCGTTTCGGAACCGACGGTGGCGCCGAGATACACGCCGTGCACCCAGTTGAAGGCCTGGTAGACAAGCGGGATCACTTTGCTGCGCCGTCCGCCGAAGATGATGCCGTGCACCGGCACGCCGGCGGGGTCGTCCGCGTTTTCGTCGAGCACCGGATTGTTCTTCATCGGTGCGGTGAAGCGACTGTTCGGATGCGCCGCCTTGCGACCAAAACCGGGCGTCCACTTCTGGCCTTGCCAGTCGATGGCCTCCGCCGGCGGCTCTTTCGTCTTGCCTTCCCACCACACGTCGCCATCGGGCAGGAGCGCGACGTTCGTGTAGATCGTGTCGTGCGACATGATCGCCATTGCGTTCGGGTTGCTCTTCTCGTTCGTGCCGGGAACGACGCCGAAATAGCCCGCCTCGGGATTGATCGCGCGCAATCGCCCCGTGCTCGGGTCGACCCACATCCACGCGATGTCGTCGCCGACGGTCGTGATCTTCCAGCCCTCCTTCTTGTACTTCTCCGGCGGAATGAGCATCGCGAAGTTGGTCTTGCCGCAGGATGACGGGAACGCGCCCGTGACGTAGGTCTTCTCACCATCGGGCGCCTGCGCGCCGAGAATGAGCATGTGCTCGGCCATCCATTCTTTCTGCCGGCCAAGATAACTCGCGATGCGCAGGGCCATGCACTTCTTGCCGAGCAGCGCATTTCCGCCGTAGCCGGAGCCGAAACTCCAAATTGTGTTCTCGCGGGGGAAGTGGCAGATGTATCGCCGATCCGGATTCACATCGCCGAGAGAGTGCAGGCATCGCGTGAATTCATCATCGTCGCCGAGCTGTTCCCACGCGATCTTTCCCATGCGCGTCATGACGCCCATCGACACCGCGACGTAGAGCGAATCGGTCAGCTCGACACCGACGCGCGCCAGCGGCGAGCCGATCGGCCCCATCACGAACGGCACGACGTACATCGTGCGCCCCTGCATGCAGCGGTTGAACAGCTCGCGCAATTTCGCGAAGGCTTGCTTCGTCTCCATCCAGTTGTTGGTCGGGCCGGCCGAGTCCTGCGACGGGGTGCAGATAAACGTGAGGTGCTCGCTCCGCGCCACATCATTCGGATTGCTGCGATGCAGATACGATCGCGGAAGCTTGTCCGGATTGAGGCGGATGAACACGCCGTCGCGCACACCCTGGTCAAGCAGCGCATCGGCTTCAGCGCGCGAGCCGTCGCACCAAAATACCTTGTCAGGCCTGCACATCGCGACGCATTCGTCGATCCACGCTTTGACAAACAAGTTGAGATTTTTAGGTTCGGTCCCCAACACATGGTCGGTCGCCGTTGCAGAATTTCGATCAGCGAGTTGCGTCATGTTTCTGCCCTTTCCATTGGCACATGATCTTACGCCAAGCGATCGTTTCGAGTAACCTCGATCTCGGCGGAGGTTTCATTTGAAGGCGTTTTTTGCGCTGACGTTTTTGGCGCTGATCGGCATGACGGCCATTGCGTGGTCGATTGCGCCCGACGCACATCGCGACGGAAAAACCGAGCTGACGTGGTGCAGCGACGACAATCCGATGCGCCGTCCGCAGATCGCGCTGTTCAATCAGATGAACCCGACGCTTCGCCTCGAATTGGATCCGAGCAATGCGGGCCTCGAGAAGGTCATTGTGCAATCGATCGGCGGAGTCGGGCCGGATATCTTCGATTGCTACAGCCCGTTTCAATTGTCTGCATACGTGCGAGCAGGTGTTGCGTGGGACCTGACGGACAAACTCGCCGCGGCGGGACTTGATCCGCGGAAGCTCACCTGGCCGGGCCTGCATGTCGATGCGATTCTCGACGGTCGCGTCTATGGATACCCAACCAACGCGGCGGTGAATGGGATCTGGTTTCACAAGGACGTCTTCGATGACGCGCATGTGCCGTATCCGCCGCGCGGGCAGTGGAACTGGCCGCAGCTGATCGATCTCGCGAAGAAGCTAACCGTGCGCGATCCGCAGACTGGAAAGGTCTCGCAATACGGCTTCATGTGCGATTGGACGATCGATTACACGCAGTTCCTCATGCAATGGGGCGCGAAGTTTTACAGCGACGACGGCACGCGCTGCACGCTCGACACGCCCCAGGCCGCGGCGGCGATTCAGTTCATGACGGACCTCATTTACGTCTACAAAGTCTCGCCGACGCCGACCGAAGAGCAGGCGATGGCGACGACCGGCGGATGGGGTTCGGGCGTGATCTCGCTCTTCGAAGCGCGACGCGCCGCGATGGCGATGGGCGGACGGTGGTGGCTCTGCTCGATGCGCTCGATTCCGGGCTTGAAATTGGGCGCAGCCGAGTCCCCTGTTTACAACGAACGCATCTTCCGAGCATATGGAAAGGCGACGCTCATCAACTCCAAGAGCCCAAATCGCGAAAAGGCCTTCGCGTTCATGAAGTATCTTGCGAGTGAGCCGTACAACGACCTGATCAACAAGCAGGCCGACGGAATGGGACCGGTGATGAAGTATTCGGAGACAGACAAGTTTCTGCATGACCCGGATCATCCTGAGGAAGATTACAACGACGTGTGGCGAAACCTGATGAAGGATGCGCAGCCGGACCAGGTGAGTCCGTTCGTGAATGGCCCTGCGGTCGATCGCATCATCACGAAACAGTTGGATCTTGTGAAAATGCGAGCGAAGAGCGCAGCGCAGGGCATGGCCGACGCCACGCGCGAGGTGAACGAGCATATCCAGAAGCAACTCAAACATGATCCCACGCTCCGGCAACGTTACGAAGCGCTCACGCACACCCCCGTTCACTCACCCGTTCAATGAATCGTCCCCGCCGACATAGCGACTTTCGGGCGGCGATGCTCTTTCTGCTGCCCAATTTTCTAGGCTTCGCAGTGTTCACGGCCATCCCCGTGCTGTGGTCGCTCGGCGCCGCCTTCACGAACTGGACGATGTCGAACACCGTCCCGCTGCAGTGGACGGGCCTGGAAAATCTGCGCGAGATGCTGCACGACACCGAGTTCTGGCTGTACTCGCTCAACACGCTGTATCTCATGGTGGGCCTGCCTTTCGCGATCTTCGGCTCGCTGCTGATCGCGATGCTGCTGAACCAGAAGCTCCGCGGGATGGTCGTGTATCGCACGATGTTTTATCTGCCTACATTCACCAACGGCGTCGCGCTGATGATCCTGTGGAAGGCGCTCTACAACCCGGACTTCGGCCCGATCAATTCCGCCCTCAGCTGGTTCTTCCACGCGCTTCGTATTCCGCTCGAACCGCCAGCGTGGTTGCTTTCGACGCATTCGCTGTTCGCGCTTTCGCCAGAGCGAGTCGGCTTCGACGCGAAACAGTTCGGACTCGGTGCGCGCGATGCGCTGATCATCATGGGAGTCTGGATTGCGATCGGCGGGAACAACATGTTGTTGTACCTCGCTGCGCTGACGAACGTTCCACAAGACTTGTACGAGGCGGCCGCGATCGACGGCGCGGGACGGTGGAAGACGTTTTGGAACGTGACCTGGCCGCAGCTGGCGCCGACGACGTTCTTCATCACGATCATGAGCTTCATCGGCGGGCTGACGGGTGGTTTCGATCAGGCCCGTGTGATGACGCAAGGCAAACCCGCCGGCACCACGATTACTCTCAGTTACTACAATTACATTAAAGCGTTCGAGCAGGTGCAGATGGGATATGCCTCTGCGATCTCGTGGGCCCTATTTGCGATCATCTTCGTGGTCACGCTGATTGGCTGGAAATTCGGCTCGGGCGCAATGGGCGACGTGTAACGCATGACTTTGACGAACGTTCAACCTTCACGTTTGGCGGCGCCGCGCAGGGGCGCGTCTCCTCGTGCGCGCAAACCTTGGCGCATCGGCGCGCTCATCCGCTCGCATCTGATCCTCGCGTTCATTGCTCTCACGACGCTTCTCCCCTTCGCGTGGATGTTCTTCACGAGCTTTAAACCGCTGCAGGAAATCGACCAGCTCAAGTTCGTGCCGCACGAGTGGCATCCGGAAAATTATCCGGCCGTCTTCCAGCAGATCCCGTTTGGCATTTACTATTTCAACAGCGTGTTCGTGGCGATGTGGGTGACGTTTCTCGGCGTCCTCACCAGCGCGATGGCGGCTTATGCCTTCGCACGTTTGCGCTGGCGCGGGCGCGACACCGTCTTCAAGCTCTACCTCGGCACGCTGATGATCCCCGGGATTGTCACGATGATCCCGAATTACGCGCTGATGGTGAAGCTGCACCTCCTCGATTCGTACACCGCGCTGATCGTCCCCGCGGCGTTCAGCGCGTTCGGCACGTTTCTCCTGCGCCAGTTCATGCTGTCGATCCCGCCGGCGCTGGACGAAGCCGCGTCGATCGACGGCGCTACGCCGTGGCAGGTCTTTTGGAACGTGATCATGCCGCTGGCGCGCCCGGGCCTGATCGCACTGGCGATCTTCACCTTCCTCGGCAACTACGGGTCGTTCTACTGGCCGCTGATCATGATCAAGAGCGAACACATCCGCACGCTCCCGATCGGTATGCTCTACTTCGACACGATCTACGGCCGGCAAACCAACCTCCTCATGGCCGCGAGCGTGATGAACATCATCCCGCTGATCATCCTGTTCGTGGCGACGCAGAAGTTCCTTGTTAAAGGGATACAGCTCGGCGCCGTAAAGGGTTAACGCTCGCGTTGGGTTCGTTTTGAATAATCCTTCAGACGCCGCTTCTGAGCGTCAGCGAAGAGGCGGATTGTGCTACTCCGGAACACCAGATCCGCCTCTTCGCTTCGCTCAGAAGCGGCGTCTGAAACCGTGGCTTCGTTTTGCATTTCGCGCCTCGAGGTCAATGAAGGTTAACTTTCGTCAACTTTTGACAACCTGCGTCAACCAGATCGGGCTGACGCTCCCCCATTTTCGAGAAGTGAGCGGTGCGGTGCGCATCGCCCGTGCGAGGAACTCGCACGACCGAATCTTACCGCGGAAGCAGGCGAAAAATCCGCCAAAAAAAAAGATGGACGCCGGAGTGGCGCCCATCTTTGTTTGGTTCTTAAATGTCGAAGCCGATCAGTAGATCTGGCCGCCGTGATCGAGGCAGTTCCAGATCATGTCGTGGATGTAATCTGAGGTCGTCGCGCTGTAATTGATGCTGCCCCAGCCGGGCCCGGCGGGTGGCGCAGCTGTTGTGGGAATATCAATCTGCTTCGCGATCGCCGAACGATCCACCCAGCTGGCGGATCCATTCGCGAAAAGAACGTTGATGCCCTTCTTGTGACACTGGTCGACCCACTGATTGTTTTGATTCATGTCGCTGATGATCGCTTTGCTTTTGAGCTTGGCGAGCTTGAACATCGGCTGCGAAGCTTTGGGCTGACCAGCGGGCACGGGATAGAGCGACGCGCTCGAAGGATCGAGCTTCAACGGATAGAACGGTGTACCAGCTGTGCTACCCGTGCCCCAATACACGCGATCGGACGCGTAATTGCCAGAGACGTTGGGCTTCGGGTTGTTCGTGCTTGGCCGAGTCGCGTAGCTGATGCGACAACTCCGGTTGATCGAAGGCGGCCAGGGATTGCTTGGAATGTTGTACTGAAAATCTCGTTCGACGAAGCTCGGGCAGTAAAAGCTCCTGCCCATGCCTTCTTTCACGAGGTTCTGCTTGAAGAGCAGCCCCAGTGCAATGTAGCGAAGGGGGAAGCCGGCGATGACGGAATCTGGATCAGGAGATCCACTGGCGCTGGACGAGCGTGTCAGCCAGTAGCTGCTCGATTCGGTGCCGCCGCCGTTGTCCCCACCGCTGTAACCCAGTGGAACCTGATCCTTATTTAACACAGCATACATCACCAAGAGTTGATGGATCGAGTGCAAATTGGCGAGGCAGTTGGTGCGATTGGCCGCCTCGCGCGCCCGGCCTAGAACCGGAAGCAGCAGCGAGACCAACACCGCGATGATTCCGATGACGACGAGGAGTTCGACCAAGGTGAAGCCGATCGATCGATCAGAACGGCGGGAAGGCATACGGTGCACTCCGCAAAGGTGCGCCCCCAAGATTTCGTTAAGAGCCTATACAAATTTGCTTAATTTGTACACAATTATGTAAAACCCCTGACTACCTGCTGATATTCCCTGCAGGTTTCGAAATCTTCTACTCGTGACAAAGGCTCGCAGTTTCCTGGAACGCCCGCTTTACGGCGCGCCGGCTGCGCAACTCGTGACGGCAAAAAAAGATGGACGCCGCAATGGCGTCCATCTGTTCAGATCTCGATTTGATGGCAATCAGTACTGCTGGCCACCATGGTCCAAGTTGTTCCAGATCATGTCGTGGATGAAGTTGGAGCTTGCGAGCGTGAAATTGATGTCGCCCCACCCGTTTGGTTGCGGCACATCGATCTGCTTGGCGATCGCCGAGCGGTCCACCCAACTCGCAGAACCATTGGCGTAAAGAACGTTCAATCCTTTCCTGTGGTGCTGGTCGACGAGATTGTTCGCGCCGTTGAAATCGCTGACGATCGCCTTGTTTTTCAGTTTCGACAGCTTGAACATCGCCCCAGCTTGTTGTGGGGTCGGCACATCCGCCGTACCGGGCGTTACCTTCAGCGGGTAGAACGGGCCTTTGTTCGATCCTGTGCACCAGTAAACGAAATCTGTTGCCTGTGATCCTGCCGTCGGGTTGACATTGTTGGTGCTCGGTCGGCACGAGTAGGTGCAACGGCAGTTTCCCTGCGGCGGCCACTCATTGCCGGGAAAGTCGTAGGTGTAGGTTCGATCAACATACGAAGGGCAATAGAAGATCTCGCCCGACCCAACCTTCACCAAATTTGCTTTGATGAGCAGTCCCAGCCCCATGTAGCGCATCGGAATCTTCGGGGGCAGCAGGACCGAATCCGGATCGGGCGTGCCCGAGGCACCGGTCTTGCGCGTGAGGTAGAAGTCGTCGGAGTCTTTTACAACACCGCTGCCTGAATCAGCCCCGCTGATCCCAATCGGCACTTGGTCGTGGTTGAGGGTAGCGTATGTGACGAGCAGCTGATCGATGGAATGCAGATTTGCGAGGCACTTGGTTCGATTGGCCGCCTCTCGTGCTTTGCCAAGCGTCGGAAGCAGGATCGAAATCAGGACGGCGATGATTCCAATGACGACGAGGAGTTCAACCAAGGTGAAAGCTGTGAGTCGGGCGAGACGAGAGCGGGACGTCATATCAAGCACTCCGCATAAGTAAATCCCCCGCAGGTTTGGCACGGTATACAATTATTCTCAATTTGTACACAATTTTCCATGGGCACCAATGCACGCATCGGCGTGCACCGACTCGCGAAAAACGTGTGAGCTATCCTGAGTAATAGCCGCGGCTTGAAGAACTCACCGCGGTGGCGCCGGTGTGACTGCCTTCGTCAACCGAACGACTCAGACGACAACGATCGTATGCATGAGCCCCGAGGGGCCGTAGATATCATACGCCGTAAATCGGGCGCGGGATTGAAAAAATCCCGTTCAAATACTTCGCGCGGCAAGTGGGTCCGAAGGCACGAGCGACGCTTCTGTTCGGATCGGCCACGACCGTCGCTTGCGCCTTCGCGAGCCTGCTGCGGCTCACGAGACAACTGCTTCGAACCCGCGCGGACCCTCGTCAATCTGCACCGGCTCCAGCCGCGGAACGAGAATGTGAATGATCAACAGCGCCAGGAGATACGCAAATCCGGCGATCGTGAACATGATCACGTAGCTTCCGGTGTGCTGCTTGAGCCAGCCGGCGCCGAGGTTCATGAAGAACCCGCCCATCGCGCCGGCGAATCCACCGATGCCGACGACCGACCCGACCGCCTTCCGCGGGAACATGTCCGACGTGAGCGTGAAAAGGTTGGCGCTGAATCCCTGATGCGCCGCCGCCGCGATGCCCACCAGGAACACCGCGACCCATTCACCGTTCACCCGCGGCGCCATCGCCACCGGCATGATGCACAATGCACAAACGAGCATCGCCGTCTTGCGCGCGGCATTGGCAGACCAGTCCCTTCCGAGCAGGAATGAGCTGAGCCATCCCCCGGCGATCGAGCCGAGGTCCGCCAGCACATACACCGTGATCAGCGGCAGACCGATGTTCTTCAGATCCACCTTGAACCGATCCGCCATGAAAAGCGGAAACCAGAAAAGATAAAACCACCAGATCGAGTCGGTGAGGAACTTTCCGCTGGCAAACGCCCAGGTCTGTCGATGCGGTAGGACTTTCGCCCACGGCACTTTTGCGGCGCTTTCCGGCGCGTCGCTTTCGATGTAAGCCAGCTCCGCGCGCGAAACCTTCGGATGTTCGGACGGACGGCGATAGATGGGCAGCCAGAATGCGACCCAGATAAGGCCGGCCAAACCCGTAAAGATGAACGCGGCCTGCCAGTGCCATGTCAGTGCGATCCACGGCACGACCGCAGGCGCAAGCACCGCGCCGACGTTTGAGCCGGCATTGAAGATGCCCGTCGCCAGCGCACGCTCTTTCTTGGGAAACCACTCCGCGACGGTTTTGATGGCAGCCGGAAAGTTTCCCGATTCGCCAATTCCCAATGCAAAACGAGCGACGCCAAAACCAAACGCGGTGCGCGCCAACGCGTGCCCCGCCGCAGCGAGAGACCAGACGATCAACGACAGCGCAAATCCAAGCCGCGTGCCGATCCGGTCAATGAGCCATCCCGCGAAGAGATATCCGATCGCGTACGCAAGCGTGAACGCAGAATTGATGTAACCGTAATGCTGATCGTTCCATCCGATTTGCGTTCGAAGGGTCGGCGCCAGTACGCCGAGGACCGCGCGGTCGACGTAATTGATCGTCGTTGCGAAGAACAGCAGCGCGCAGATCACCCAGCGATAGCGGCCGACGCGCGCGGCGATCGACGACTCATATTCGATGGCCGCTCCGGTTGCCGACGCTCCGTCGGATTCCGGCGGCGCAACCGTCGCCATCGATTTCACTTCCTCCGCTGGAAGGTTTTCCTTCATGTGGCCTTGGCCTTCATCAGATGCCACGAATGAGCTCCTTTGCCTTTTCGCTTAGCCGCGAGCTTGCTCGCGAGGTTTCTCGGTAAGACATCGCGAACAAGTTCGCGGCTAAACGCGACTCACACTGCCTCGCGCTAACTATTCACCCCCGAGCACAAATACCCGCCATCAATCGCGATCGTCGTCCCGGTGATGAAGCTGACCGCATCGGACGCCAGGAACACCGCCGCCGACGCGACTTCTTCCGGCCGACCGAAGCGCTGCATCGGCGTGCGCATCAGAATTTCTTTGCCGCGCGCGGTGCCGTGCAGCACCGTCGCGTTGATGTCCGTCGGGAAAACGCCGGGCGCTAAAGCGTTCACGATGATGTTGTCGCGCGCCCATTCAATCGCGAGCGTCTGCGTCAGCGACAGCACGCCCATCTTCGAAACGTTGTACGCGACCACGTCGTACCACGCGACGAACGATGCCAGCGACGCGATGTTCACCACGCGCCCGTGCCCGCTTTCTTTCAGCGGTTCGTAGAACGATTGGCACGCGCGGAGCATGCCGGTGAGGTTGGTATCGATCACCGCGTGCCAGTCTTTTTCGCTCAGGTCCTTGGCCTGCTGGCGAAACGTGCGACCGGCCGCATTGACGAGAATATCGACGTGGCCGAGTTCCTTGAGGACGGTATCGCGCAGCTCATCGATGCTCGCGCGATTGCCGACATCGACGCCATGGCGCAGCGTGCGTCGCCCGAGCTTTTCGATTTCCACGCAGGCGGAGTTCGCCATCTCCTTGCGCCGGCCGGAGGGCACCACATCCGCGCCGGATTCGGCCAGCGCGATCGCGATCGCACGACCGAGGCCGGAGGTTCCCCCAATCACGACCGCGACGCGGCCCGATAGATCGGTGATGTTCTTGACCATCTGCGTTCCGTTGTGTGCAAAGTCCGCACAACTCACAACGCCCCGGCTGCTAGCAGCCGGGGCTTTCGAGGCCATTCGCTCAATCTAACGTCATCTTTTCCCGATCCGCGCCTTTCAAAAATTCTTCATGCGACGGAACCGGCTTGAGGTCCTTCGTTGATTCCGGATCGCTTGCCGCCTCGATCAGATTCCGCGCAAACAAATCCGCCGCAGGATCAGCGCCGACCGAATCCTGCACATCGAGATCGACGATCCACAGCCGGCCTTTGCCGATCGGGATCTCCGACATCACGCAGCGATACTGCTCGGAAACTTTCTCCTCGGAGATATAGCCGTGCGGGGGGATGAATCGAATCAGCTCGCGCGCCTTTCCGCCGAGCTTAAGACGATGCGATTGCGTCGAGATGTACGCGCCTTCACGATCGAGGAGCTTCTTGCCCCACCACTTCAGGTCCATCGGATGAAGATCTTTCGTGAGCTTCGTTCCCGCAGCCGGCAACCAATCCGCGAATTCGCCTTTGCCTTCTTTCGCGTCGATCAGATCGTTCGGGAAAAGCGAAACGATCTCCTTCTTGGGCGAGAAGACGATGAGCGTCGCGCCGTCCTCGATTTTCTGCCGAAGCGGCTTCCCTTCTGCGAGATCACCGATCGGCTCATCTGGCTTCATCACAATGACATCGTCACCATGTTTCTCCGGGATCTCGATCCTCTTGAAGACCTCGATCGGGTCTTCTGTGCGGCCGATCTCTTTACCGTCGCTCGTCACTTGAACGACCATCACTATTGCCGCGCGATCGGCCTCGGGTGTCGGCAGCTTAAACTTCATGTCCACGTCCGCGGTCTTGTAATACGGCAGCGAATCGACTTCACCGACGTCCTGCTTCATCGGCTGATCGACGTTCTTCGGATCCTTGAAGTAGACGCTGATCTTCAGATTCGAGAGATCGCGAAATGACTCGTCATCGTTCGTGATGTGCAGGATGGTGGAAGTTTCATCACCGGCATAGAAGCGTCGCCGCGGGGTTTCGAGCGCGACCCCGATCGGCGCCCACGCAAGTTTCACCGCGTTGTAAATCGGTGCGTACGGTTCGATCGTCGCGGGATCGTAGCTGTGCTTGTACCAGCACTCGCTGCTGAAAAGGCCGAAGCCGGACGTGTTATCGCCGCGCTCGAAGCGCAGCTGATCGGCCCAACGCTTCGTCAGCACCGCAAGGTGATTCAGGAAAAACGCGGGGTCGTTGCCGGGATAAGCCCAGTGCCCGATCCACGCCTGCGGGGTGAGCAGGTCGCGCGTGTAACGAAGCACCGGCAGGCCAGTGTCGAGATCGGGATAGCCCGTCGCGAATTCCTGGCCCATCAGGGGGCGCTTCTTCTGGTTGTCCTTCATTTCCTTTTCGAATTTCGAGTTGATCACGAACGCGGACGGACCGTACCAGCCGCTGTAACGATGCATGTCGTCGACATCGCCATCATCGATCCCTGCGGGCTTAAGCGACTTCTCGTAAAAACCCGGATCGCGCACATAATCCGACGAGCACACGATCGGATAACCCGGCGCAAACTTCCGCGTGTTCTTTGTGACCTCGCTCAGCAGCTTCCACTTCTCCATATTCTTCCCATCGCGGAGCATCATCTCGTTGCCGACGGTGAAGATGAACACGCTGGGATGGTTGCGGCAGCGCTTCACGACGTCTTCGTTTTCCATCAGCCAATGCTGGAAGATGTCCTTCGGCGGCATGATGGCGGGCTTGCCTTCCGGCGCTTTGCCCGCGAACGCCCACGGCCGAATCCCTTCGATGCTAACCGCGACGCCGATTTCGTCGGCGGCATTGAGCCACGGCTCATTCCACGGCGTCGCGTGCGTGCGCGTGAACCGCTGATTGCCGTCGTGCATGTATTGGATGTACTTGCGCGCGAGCGCCGGATCGGTCGGATTCTTCCCATAAGGCGCCTGATCCGCCCCGCGAAGGAAGTACGGCTTGCCGTTCAGGTAGAAATGATTGCCTTTAATGTCGAAGGTGCGGAAGCCGACGTTGTGCGTCCAGCGGTCGAGCACCTCGCCCTTTTCGTCCTCGAGGGTGATCTCGAGTTTGTAGAGGTTCGGCTCCGCGGGCGTCCATGGTTTCACATCAAAGCCGGAGCCTTGCAGGTTGACGTGAGCAACACCCGCGAGCGGCGCAGTCTGCGATAGCTCGAATCGTGCCGCGTGGGCGGGCGCTTTGGGATCCGTAAACCGAGCACGAACGCGCACGTTGCCGTGGAGACCCGACGATTGAAGATCGACATCTATCTTTGCGCCCTTCAAATCCGGTGTCGTCTGGAAAAAGGCATCCGTGATCCGCGCCGGCCCGCGGACGACGAACTTCACCGGCTGCCAGATGCCATAGAGATCGTAATCCCGATTCGGTTTGCCCGCGGTGAGCGGACCGAACATCCCCTTACTCATCGAGATCACTTTCGCCGCCGATAAATTCACCGTCACCGCTTCGCCAAGATTTCCCTCCGTCGGCGGGATCTTTTCCATCGACACCCACATCGCGAGGACGTTCTTGCCTGCCTTGAGATGCGGCGTCAGGTCGTAACCGAATCGATGAAACATTCCCTTGTCTTCACCCACCGGCGCACCGTTGCAGAACGTCTTGCACTTCATCGCCACGCCGTCGAACTCGATCCAGAGATGCTGATCCTTCGCAAGCTGCGGACAGTCGAACTCGAGCCGGTACCAACCTTCGTCCGTCTTCTCCGTATCGAACCCCAGCGACTTCAGCCGCGCGTCTTCCCACTTTTTGAAATCCTCCGAATCGTCCAGCCACCACTGAATTCGGCTGAGCATCTGCGGAACGGGAACGGTGAGATATCCTTCGCTCGACTCCGCCTTCTCGGGAGACTTTTCATCAACGCCCGGCTTGAAGAACCATTTACCGGTGAGGTCGATTTTATTGCCGATCTTTAGCTGGTCGGGAGTGATGTTGATGCCTCCGCCTTGCACCTCGCCGTGTACCGTCGATGTGACCGTGAGGCTCATAAGCGCCACGACAGCTGTCATTCTGAGCGCAGCGAAGAATCTCGAAATCGAGCGCGTCGTTCGATCCCGAGATCCTTCGCTTCGCTCAGGATGACTGCTCGCCGGGTTTTTCGGTTGTGCGAAGAACGTCATGATACGCGGATCTCCGGATTGCGGGCGTCGGTCGGATCGGCCCAGCGATTGTTGGGAATGATCGGCGTCCAGCATGGCCGCAGCGGATCCTGATCGTACGGATACGCGCCCAGTCGCTTGAACAGCTCGCTGTATTTCCCCATCTTTTCGCGGTCGAGTTTCACGCCGAGTCCCGGGCCGTCGGGCACTTTGATCGAGCCATTTTCGTACTTCATCTTTCCACCGACGATGATGTCGTCCGCGAGATGGTGATAGTGCGCGTCGGCGGCGAAGGAGAGATTCGGAATCACCGCGCCCAGCTGGAGCATCGTCGCAAGCTGAATCCCCAGCTCACCGGATGAATGCACCGCCACGCCGAGCTGAAGCGTCTCGCAGACGCCCGCGGCCTTCACGCACTGGCGAATGCCGCCCCAGAACGTCGTGTCGAGCAGAATGACATCGACCGCGGTGTTGAGAAGGTTGGCGCTAAGCTGCTCGAAGCCGACCACCACCGTGTTGGTCGCAGTCGGAATGCGCACGAAATCGCGCACGCGGCGCATGGCGTTCATCCCATACACCGGATCTTCGAAGTAGTCGTTGTTCAGCTCCTGAATCGCCTGGCCGAAGCGGATCGCCTGCTCGGTGGACATCACGCCGTTTGGATCGAAGCGAACGCGATCGGTATTGCGTCCCGGGCCTTTGTCGGCGCCGACGGCGTGCGCAATCGCGCGGAAATAATCGAGCTCGATCTCGGGCGCGAAAACCCCGCCCTTCATCTTGTGGCTCGTGAAGCCGTACTTCTGCTTCAGTTCCTTCACATGCGCGACCATCTGATCGATCGTGCGCACTTCATTCTTCCCGTCGGCGTTTGGATAGCGGAAGAAAAGATACGAAGCGAACGGCACGCGATCCTGCAGCTTTCCGCCGAGGATCTCGTGCACGGGCGCGTTCCACTTCTTGCCCAGGATGTCGAGGCAGGCGAACTCCAGCGCCGCCAGCACCTGCGTGCGGTTGTTGTAAAGCGAAGCAGTCGGATTCGCGATCTTAAAACGCATCTCCTCGATGCGCGCGGGGTCGTGGCCGACGAGATACGTCTTCATCGCGCGGAACGTCGCCTCCGCGGATTCGCCCCCTCCGCCCATTTCGCCCAGGCCCGTGATTCCTTCGTCGGTTTCCACCTCGACGATCGTCCGCACAAACCGCCCCCAGTGGCACCCGTTTGCATGCCGCAGCGGCGCTTCGAGCGGAACTGTCACCGTCGTTGCTTTGATGTCTGTGATCTTCATCAGTTAGTTGGCAGTTGCCATTGACAGTTGTCAGTTGCTTTTAGAAGCATCGATCCACTTGTGCCACATTTTTTCATCGCACAGCATCTTCATGAATACCCCGCCGGCGACCGGCCGGGCGCGGAAGGACATGGCGTGGCCGGTATCGGTCTGGTACCAGTCCGTCATCGGCACGCGATCGGGCGTCTCGTTTGCAAACCGTACCGTCGGATTCACCAGCGCCGCGAAGTCGGCTTGATTATCCGATAGACATGCCGTCCACACGGTCCAATCCACTTTCGTGAACGTGGCGCGATTGTCCAGTGGGAGCCCATATTTGTTGAGCTTTGTCTTGTAAAACGCGATCTCGTTCCGCGCAATTTCCGGCGGAAACAGGTTCAATCCAAGCACCCGATCCCAGACGAGGTTGTATTTCTGGCTCCAGGTGCCCGGCTTGTCGAACGCGAGCTTCGTGTGATCGCCGTCCTTCGCCATTGCGACCCACTTCTTCGCCATTTGCTTCGCTTCATCGAGATATCGGGTGGCCTCGGCATGATCGCCGTGTGTCTCGCAGATCTGCCCGTATGCGGCGATGCCGAGGATCGCCTTCACAGAGAGGTTCACGTTGTGGGCAAGATGTCCGCTGAAATCGTCGGTGCAAAGTTGCCGCTCGGGATCGAGGCCTTTCACGAGAAGATAGTCCGCCCACTTTTTCAAGAGCGCGCGATGGTTCTCCGCGAGCTTTGTTGGGCCTTGCAGACCTTTTTCCAACCCCGCGACGAGTAGGATCAGATTCGCTGACTCTTCCACCGGCATCTGATTCTCTTCCGTCCGCTCGCCGCCGCCGTACACTTGGCCGTTTGCGTGCGGATAGGTGCCGAGATCGTGCGGGGCAAAGCTCCACTTCCACCGCGGAAGCTCGGCGTATTCGAGCACCGGCGCGAGATTCGCTTCCACCAATTTCGGCGAGAGAAGCAGAAAGATCGGCGCGGCGGGATAAATCACATCGACGGTGCCGATGCAGCCATTCGATGAGTTTTCCTTCGCGAACATTAAAGGCCGGCCGTCGCTCGATAGCGCGAGCCCATGCCCCGCCATCGCTTCGCGATAACAGAGCGCCGCAAGCTGTGCATACTGCTCACCGCCCGCTGCCTTCAAATCCGCCATCAACGACTCGTCAAACTTGATGCAGCCCTCTAGAACCTGCTCGTTGTACGAATACGCCTTGAAGATCACGTCGCTGAAATTGTCCGTTTCCTTTCGCCAGTATGGGCGTAACTTTTGGCCGAGGTATTCGACCGCATAATCTTCATCGTAGCCGACGAGGAAAAAAGTCTTGTCCGGAATCGATGGGTCTTTGAAACCCATAATGGTCCGGGTCATCGCCATTACCGGCCATCCCTGCTGCACGACCTGGCCCTTTACCGTGCGAGAAGGCGGAAGCGTGCCGTCGGTGACGAATTGCCGCCGGAGATCGACCGCGTTGCCGAGCGCTGTGTGCGACGCGTATTCGCCGCTCAGATACGCTCGGCCCCAGTCGATCCGCACACCATCGCCGCCGCGCTTGAGCACCGGCTGATCGCTCGAACCCAGGCTGAGCAACATCGGGTCACCACCGGCGGCGCACGGCACTGCTTGTTGATACGCATCTTCGCGTGCGCCATCGACCGTTTGATCCGGCGAGTTGACGGCGATCTCCGCGGAGACATCGAGGTAAACCTCGACTGTGTGCGGCTTGCCATCCGCGTTCCTTTGTCCAACGAAAACATACGACACGGGCCGGGCGAACGTAGTCAGATCGTTCGGCAATAACGGCGAACAGAACGTGACTTCGAGCTCAACACCCGGCGCCGCGAACGTCGCCACCGTTCGCGTGGGCCAAATCTTGAGCGACTTCTGCTCGAGCGCGTCAACGCTGACACCGTCGGGCTTCGGGCCGAGGAAGCGATACGATTTTCCGTCGATTCGCACCATTCCGCACAGCGCCTGCGTTGCGCCCGTCCAATGCTTGGGCCAATCATCCGTGAGGCGATCGGACATTTCCCAGATGCTGAAATAAGGATCATGCGTGATGAGTGGAATCGCGGGGGCGCGGAACTTCTCGTCACCACGAGCGATCAACGTTGTAACGAACACGAGCGCAATCACTGTCATTCTGAGCGCAGCGAAGAATCTCGAGATTGCCAGCGACTCCCGATATCGAGATCCTTCGCTTCGCTCAGGATGACAAATGGCGCGCTTCATATCGATCATGCATTCACGTTCTGTTTCTTCACGCCCCACCGCTCCTGCAGCTTCAGCAGCCGCACGAAACTCTCCTTCGGCGTGTAATCGCCATGGAGCAAGCCACCATACGGCCAGAATTTGCCGGGCACGTCCGCCAGGTCCCACCACCCGACGCATTCAAACTCCGGCTTGCTGTACGCGATCGTGTAAATCGCTTCGAGCCAGTCCGCCTGCATCGTCTCGTTCCATGGCCCATGCCAGCCCGGCGGCGCGGATGTCGGTCGCATGCTCTGCGGATCCTGTCCATCCACCGACTGCGTACTCATCTCGGTGATGTGAAGCTTCCGTTTGAAGTCGAGAAAACGCGAAAGCATGTGATCGATTTCGAAGAGGTCGTACTGCGGATAGTACAGCTGCAAACCGATCACTTCGCAGTCCACGCCATTTTCAAAACAATCGCGGATATACCGATACGGCGTCCACATGCGCGAGCCGTCGGGATTGAGTGTCTTCGCATATTCGCCCCACAGGCAGCAGTGGTTCATCTGCCGCTTCACATCCGGATCGCCGTCGCGCGCCGCGTTAAACACTGTGCGCGCCATCTCGAGCATTTGCTCGTGCGTCAGGCGCCAGATGTTCGCCTTGTCGTGCGCCTCGTTCATCACCTCCATGTACGGCACGCGCCCGCGATAATGGACGGCCGTGTTGTGAACGATCTTTTTGTACAGCTCGCGAAGCTCATCGAAACCCCAACCCGTTTTGAATCGACCGATCGCGGGGGCAGTGGTTTCGGTCGAAAACTCCGGTTTGATCCACGGCGGTGTGACGCTCTTCGCGGCGTAGAGATAACCGTAGATTTTTGGTGTCATCGCCAGGCGCTTGCAATAGTCGACCGAGCGGTCGGCGCGGGCATAATCGAGCGGCGCATCGCCCCTGGCGGCAGCTTCGTCTTTCCACGTGCCCCACCCGCACGAGCCGAAGTTGAATGCGTCGGCAACATGTTTCTCATACTCGCCGCCGACGTCAGGATGCGTGAGGATGCCGAACCCGAAGTCTTTCCGCGGGGCGGACAGCTTCGAGATGCGATGGCGCGCGAGGTTCAGCGTGAAGCGTTCGCCGGCATGCAACCCATGCGAGAGAGATGCATACGCCGCCGCGGTTCGTGCCGCGCCCGCCTCCCTTGGGACAGGTCGCGCCGCCTCGTCGAGATGCTTGTCCAATTCCGGGTCGCTCGGAATCCCCAGCGGGCGCTGGGCATCCATGGCCTCGCGCACCCGCCGCAGTCGCGTCGCCGCCGCATCGACAATGAAATCGACTTCCTGATCCCGCTCATAACCTTTCCCACCACTGTCCGCGAAGCAGTAGATCTCGCCGAAGTCCGGGACCTTCAACCGCACCGCAACCTGCAACGGTTCGTTTGCGAGCCCGACGAGCGTGAGCCCCTTCTGTTCATCGATCGGCGCCGGAAACGCGTCGTTGGCGAGATCGCGCGCCATCAGCAACCGCGCGCGATCATGCCCCAGCGGCGAACCATCGGCTTCCTGCAAGACCACGCGAAGGTGCGGCCCGCGCGAGGCGTTCTTCGCCGCCGTTGCGTTTTCGGCTCGCAGACCCTTCGCTTCCTCCGTCGTCGGTGCCGGCCATGGCGCGCGCCTGGTCGGCGACGATGATCGCGCGCGGCAGCCGAGCGCGAGCGCCGCGGACGAGATCAGGAAATGCCGGCGGTTCACTGCTTCGCCATCTCTTTCGCCACGCCCCACTGTTCCTGCAACTTTCGCAATCGACGGAACGCTTCCTTCGGGGTCATGTCCGCATTCAACAGTCCACCGTGCTGCCAGAAATGGCCGGGCGTGTCGTCCAAATCCCACCAGCCGATCTCTTCAAACTCCGGCTTGCTGTAGACGATCGTGTAAACCGCCTCGAGCCAGTCCGCCTGCGTGGCTTCCGTCCACGGCCCGTGCCAGCCCGGCGCGTACGTCTTCGGCCGCATGCTTTGCGGATCGAGCGTGTCCTTCGACGCACATGCAATCTCAGTAATGTGCATCGGCTTCTTGAAATCCATGAACCGATTCAGCATCTGATCGATCTCAAAAATGTCGAACTGCGGATAGTAAAGCTGCAAGCCGATCACTTCGTATTCGACGCCGTTGCTGAGACAATCTCGCACGAACCGATACGGCGACCATTTTCGCTCGCCGCCCGGATTCGGGCTCTTCGCATATTCGCCCCACAGGCAGCAATGATTCATCTGCCGTTTCAGATTCGGATCGCCATCGCGCGCCGCCTGGAACACGGTGCGCGCCATCTCGAGCACCTGCGGGTGCGTCATCCGCCAAAGGTTCGCCTTATCGTGCGCCTCGTTCATCACCTCCATGTATGGCACCTGCCCGCGATAACGAACGGCGGTGTCGTGAACGATCTGCTTGTAGAGCGCGCGAAGCTCGTCGAAGCCCCAACGCGAGTTGAAGCGATCGACCGCGGGCGCCGTCGTCTCGGTTGAAAACTCCGGCGGACGCAGCCAGGCCGGCGTCGCACCGCGCGTCATGTACAAATACCCGAAATTCTTCGGCGTAATGTGGTTCGCCTTGCACCACGCGATCGATTCGTCCAT
Source organism: Phycisphaerae bacterium (assembly GCA_025924315.1). Classification (GTDB taxonomy): domain Bacteria; phylum Planctomycetota; class Phycisphaerae; order Tepidisphaerales; family Tepidisphaeraceae; genus JAICIO01. The sequence continues at coordinate 8,209 of JAICIO010000050.1, read as the reverse complement.
CCGCTTGTAATCCACCGGCTGCGCGGTCTTGGCGTATTTCTCCTCTCGCCACGAGTACCACGCGACCGTCGCGAAATTGAACAGCTCGTTGATCCGCTTGTCGTAATCACCTTTGCGATCCGGGTGCGCGCCCAGAATGCCGAAGCCGAAATTCTTCCGAGGCGCCGCCAGTCGCGAGATGCGGTGCTTCGCCAGATTCAGCACGAATCGCTCGCCCGCGTGCAACCCATGCGAGAGCGCTTCATACGCAGCGGCGGTTCGCGCGGGGCCGGGTTCTTTCGGGATCGGCTTGGCGGCGGCCTCGAGGTGCTTGTCGAGTTCGGGATCGGAGGGAACGCCGAGCCAGCCGTTCTTCGCGATGACTTTCTTTACGCGAGCCAGGCGTGTGACGGCGGCATCGACGACAAAATTGACATCGCCGACGCGCGTGTAGCCTTTGCCGTCATTGTCCGCGAAGCAGTAAACCTCGCCGAAGTCAGGCACCTTCAATCGCACACAGATCTGAATCGGCTCCTTCGCCAGACCGACGAGCGCCTCGCCCTTCAATTCGTCGATCGGCACAGGAATCGGATCGTTCGGCAGGTCGCGAGCGTGAATCAGCTTCAGCCGCTCCGGATCGAGCGGCGAATCATCCACCTCTTTCAAAATCACCCGAAGGTGCGGAACCTTGGATGCATTGCGCTCCGCGTAGGAATCCTCCGGACTCAGCCCGATGCCTTCCTCGGCCGGACCGGATGTCGGCGCGGGGTGGTGCGATCGATTCGACCGACACCCGATCGCGGTCGCAGCCACTACCGCGCTCGTGCGCAGAAAATCACGTCGATTCATATCCACCTCGGTCCGCAAACATTGTCATCCTGAGCGAAGCGAAGGATCTCGGATAGAACGCGTCACGCGATGTCGAGATTCTTCGCTTCGCTCAGAATGACGCGCGCTTGTCGGGTTGTTAGGGCAGCGCGCCGGGGTCCGGTCCCTTCTCGATCGGCTTGTTCGTGAGAGGAATCCGTCGCGACGCGGAATCCTTCGCATACTTCCAATACCGCAGGGTCAGATCCGTCGCGGCGAGATTCAGCGACGCTTCATCCTCTCCGCCGACGATCAGCCAATCGCCGTGCTGATCGTTCGCGTTCGCATGCGCGACCCACGCCTTGCCTTCCGGCTTGATCTCACCTTCGACCGACTTGATCAGCTCATGCGTCTTCGGCATGCCGACAACGATGAGGTTCCCCTTCTTGCGAAGGTCATCAGGCAGATCATTCGCGGCGTAGAACTTCACCGGCCGGCCCGTCGCGGACTCGAGCGTCTGCTGCAACAACCACGCGCTCTCGACATCCCAGCGCTTACCGGCGTCCGGATCCTGCGTCGGCTCGGTCGCGAACACCACCGCCAGGTCGCGATTGAAGTCGTAATCCAGCGCATCACTCGAATACTTCACTTCCTTGTGCCACGCATTTTCCTTGTCGATCTTCGGTGCGCCGGGATTGGCTTTCTCCGCCCACGCATAAGCGATGTTTCCATCTTGCCGCTGAATTCGAGCGAAACCTTGATAGAAACCGGGAAGCGCGTCCGGCGAAAGCTTGACGTGCAACGCGAACGTGTTCGTCTGACCCGGATCGATCTCGAGCGACGCCGGTTCAACCGATGCCTGCGCCCCCGCAGAAGCTTCACCGGTGATCGTGTACGTCGCCTTCTCGTTCGTCGTATTCTTCACCGTGATGGTCGAATCATCACCGCTGAAATACCGCGTTGGCAGTTCCATCTGCGGCGCGTTCGGATCGCCATACTGCTGCATCAACGCGATGAACTTGAACGCCTCCGGCTTCGGCCGCCGTGAGAGATTCAGCAATTCATAATGCCGGATCCCGCGCAGCGTATGCGTCGCCATCGCGAGACTTTCCTGGAACTGGAACTGATATAGGATCGGCATCGAGCCGGTCTTCAGCACGTTCTCGAAGATCGGCGTGTAGACCTCGGCCCGCGCTTCAGGGTTCATGCGGGTGAGGAACCGCCAGTTCCATTCGGTGATGATCGGCGACTTGCCGATCTTCGTCGCGTAGTTCGCCATCGCGAGCGAATAATCGCGCGACGACGGAATCGCATTGAGCGAATCCATGTACGCGTGCTGGCCGAGGCGATCGAATGGCACGCCGAGCTTGAGCAGCCGCGCGAACGCGCCGGTGTTCGTGTGCGCGGTCAACCACACGGGCATGTTCGGATTGACCTCCTTCACCGCCTTGTACGTGTCCTTCCAGCCCTGCACTTCGTTGTCGTTGATGCCGAAGATGAGCACTTCGTTGTCGATCTCGACACCGTCGATCAGCGGGCCATATCGTTTCACCAGCTCAGCGACGCGCGCGACCGGCAGCTTCACGTCGATCAGCGCCGTGAGACCAAGCTCTTTCAGCTGTCCGAAGAAGAAGTCGAGATACTCGTCCTGCGTGCTCTTATCGAGCGTCGAGATCATCTCGAGGTGGTGCATGCGAATCGTCTGGAACCCCATCGCCTTGGCGATGCGCAGGTCGCGCTTGATGTCGTCGGCGAAGAGCTTGTAGTTCTTCACGGTGTCGGCGGACAGTGGCCAATAGGTCTCCTTGCTCTGGCCCGGGAGATGCCAGCCCTCGAAGTTTTCGCCAAGTGTGGAATACGGGAAATAGGCGGTGCCAAACTTGGTGAACGGCGCGCCGATGTTAACCTTGAGATTGTCGCCATCGTGCGCTTGCGGCGTGAATGTCGTATATGCAATGAACGCCTGATCTGCCCGTGCGTCCGCTACCGGCTTGTCCGACAGCATCAGGCGGTGCGTGAACTTCATCGGTTGATCTTTGTCGGGCAGTACATTCGGCTCGAAGCGCGAGCGATAGTATTTAATGGTTGGATGCGCCAGCTCTGTGACTGAGTAAATCGTGTTGCCGCTCGATTGCACTTCTTCCGCCAGTTGTGGGCCGTTCGCGCCCGTCCAATGCGCCGGCGTCTTTGCCGTCTTATCCACGTGAACCGTGAACGACGTCGCGAAGTCGTTTAGCAGAAGGATTGACGGCACATCTTCCGACTTGAAATTGATCCAGTCGACGCCGCGCTGAATGAACATGTGGCGATCTTTTTCGCCGTTGGGCCGCCACGGGCTGCGCCCTTCGCCCAGGGGTGAGATCGCGTTGTTGTAGCACATCGATCGCGATGCGGGCTTGGCGGGCTCGAATTTGCTGATGACGGCTGCATAGACGTTCGTCTTCGGCGCCGACTCATCGATCGCGGTTGTCGTCACATCGACGGTGCCGTCGCGAAATGCGAAAAGATCGATCGCGAGGTTGATGCCAACCTTCGCGCCCTTGGCCGACCACTTTTCGAACACGGGTCCTTCGGCGGTCTTCGCGAACTTCAGCGGGATTGCCTTGAACTCGGCTGCGAAATCCCTGGGCTTTGCAGGCTCGCCACTGCCGTCGTCTTTGCTGTTGGGGACGACGATCAGATCCCACGCGAGCGTGCCGACCGGCTTATCGCTCAGTTCGATCGAAACGCCATCGTCCTTCGCGGCGATCGTCGCGGTGCGATCAGCCTTTTGCTCGGCGCCCGTGTCAATGTTCGCTGTTGCTTTCGCATCGACATTCACCAGCACGAGCGAATCATCGCCGTCGTTCTGCGCAACGCGTGAATCCGGCAATTTCGCCCCGTACAACCGCAACGGCATCTGCACCGCGAACGGCTGATTGTTCGTGATCTCGATCTGCTTCACGTCCGCCGCCCGCGCGCTGCACAAGCCGAATGAAAGTACGACTGCGACGACAACCATTCGAACGATCGATTCGTTATGCATTGAGAAGTCCTCGTTCTCTGGCCATTTGGAAGATTGCCTCGCGCGTCTCCACCTTCGGGCTCGCGTAGTGCAGGCTGACAAGCTTCATCTCGCCGGGCCTCATAAGCGTGTGCAGCGTGTTGATCGCGAACTGTGGATAAATCACGTTCACCTTCGGCTCCTGCTGGCCGAACGATTGCGTCAGCTCGACGCCCGCAAATCCCGCGAGATTCCACGAGATAATCTGCCCAGTCTTGCCGGAGATTGCCTGCCAATTCTCATACCGATCCTGCCAGACATGATCGTTCTCATTCAGGCCGAGTGCGTATGAGCCTTCGAGGATTTCAAAGTTCCGATGCTCGAAATCCGCAGGCGCGGTGATGACGTGCGTGCGATGCTCGAACTCACCTTCGATGCGCGTGGTCGTGTCGATCTGAACATCCTTGCCATCAACCGGGATGATCCAGATTGTGTGATAGCCGTCTTTCGTGAGCTCGCCGCTTTTGATGTTCGATCGGCCGTAGCACGCACCGCTCGCCCGATCGCGCAGCACCACGGTCTGATCCCACGGCACGCGATCTTTTTCCTGAATGACGTTGAAGAAGAAATGCGATGAGTAGCCGAGCTTAATGTACTTATCGCGATACGGCTCGCGGCGGGCCATCGTCTGCGAATGGATCCACTTCACCTGCCCGCTGCGCTTCGAGCCGACGAGCAAGAACCGCGGGCCTTCGAAGCGCGTGACGAAATCGTCCTTCTCGATCGGCAGCGGCTCTTCGGGATCGGTCCAGAATTTGTCGTTTGATGGAATGCCGAGGAAAGAGTACCCCTGCATCGTCCAATATGGGTGCCCGTCATCGACATATGGCTCGCGCATGAACGGCGTGCCATTGGGCGAATAAATCTCGATGAGCTTTCCGCGCTGTTCGTCGAAGCAGCCGGTGCGCCGCTCCCAGTCAATGCTAAGACGGCAGATGCGACGCAGCAGCCCGGGTGAGTGAGGCCACAGGCCCTGCCGATATCCTTCGACCATCGGCGAGAGCATCGACCAGCGATAGACGAGCGAGCGCCCGAAGAGTGGATGCCCACCGTCTGCCGAATAGAAGAATGGCGTCTTCTGGAGAAACACCTTCACGCGATCGCGGAACAGTTTCGCCCAATCCGGATACGCGTCGCCGACGATCTCCGCCCAATACAGCGGGAAATTCCCGAACGTCCAGAACGCGTAGTAATCAAACACCGGCACGTCCGGCTGATCGCTGTACCACCCGTCCTTCGCCGTTTTGTAGAGGTTGTCGAGCGCGGTGAGATCGTCGATCATCCACTTCTCATCGCCCGAAAATTCTTTGAACTTCTTCGACAGCTTGATCCGCGCCGCCTGGTTGGTGGCCGTGAACCACGCGTGATTGTTCGTGCGCTCCGGCACGACCACACACGCCGCCAGCCAGTTCTGGATGTTCGTTCGCTCTTGCGGAGTCAGCTGCTCGACGAACGAAACGCCGAGCCGCGCGAGTGAGAGCGCGACGAGTGAGGCCTCGACCGACCGCTGTGTCGGCTTGCCGTTCTTGTTCTCGGGCATGCCCCAGAAATCCGGATGCTCCGGATTGAACGCGTTGCGATACGTCGCCAGCACGATGTCCTGCAGCGACATCTTCTTTCCGCCGCCGACATCAAACTCCTGCGGGCTGCGACCGCTCTGAATCCACCCGACCATCGCGGGGAGCATGCGCGCGACGCCGACGTAGCCGTGATCTTTCGGGTTGTCGCACGTTTTCAGATGCCGGCCGTCGGGAAAATCCACAACCGCGAAGCTGTCGCAGGTTTTTCGTGAGTTGGCGAGGTAGCCGTTGAGAATTTGAAGAAAGAATTGATCGAACGCGCTTTCGCCCGCGACGGCAAGTGGCTCGCCGCGTTCGGGCGTGACCGGTGCTTGCGCAAGCGCGCCCGACGCACTGCCCCCAGCCACCGCCAGCGCCGCCAGCTTCATGAAATCTCGTCGGTTCATATCACCTCATCGTGATGGCGCCGTCGTCGGCGCGTTGGTGAACGTCGTCGGCCGAACCTTCGGCGGTTCGGGATCGATCAGCTTACCCGCGCCGCGCGTCGTCAGGAACATTCGCAATTCCTCGAACGATCGATGCACGTTCCAGTTCTTCGTCTCGCGGCGGATCCACGTCTTGCGGTACCACTTCTCGAACGGCGGATGCTCGGCGCGCAGAATCTCAACTTCCAGTTGCTCGAGCGGCTTCATCGCCTCCTCGCACAGCTTGAACGCCTTCGCATCGTCAGGCTCATTCATCGCATCGCACAACTTCAGCGCCCCCTGCGTCGGGCGATAATCAAACAGCAGCGGAAGCATCAGGCTATCCTGGAAGAACTGCTGCTGTGGATAGGTCATCTTCTCTCGCGCCGCGTCGAACTTCGGCATGAGCGACTCATACAGCTCATTGCGCTTCGTGAGTTCGTCTTTCACATCGGGAATCGGCGGAAACTTGTGCCCGGTAAAGCGCGCCGAGAGGTGCTCGATCAACGAATGAAATCGCTCCGCGGCGTACCATTGTTTGTCGTAGGTGTCGAGCAGCTTGAAATAGTCCGCGTACGCCTCGGCCGCGTCTTTCTGAGCAGCGTCGCCGAAGTATTCCTGCGCGAACCACTCTTCGTATCGCCTGGCCGGATCGTCGCCGGCGAGCGCCGTCTTCGCATCCCAGCAGATGTCCGAAATCATCTTCGCCTCGCGAACGAATTCGCGAAGCTCGGAAACGTTCACGAGCATGTATTCCGTCGCCCCGGAATCGACGATCTTCTTAAATTCCGTCGCGATGCGCTCCGGCGGAACGGTGCTCGCATTCTGCTTCACCGGTTTGCCGAGATAGGCGAGGTGGTAATAAACGCCGTGCTTCCATTTACCGCGAGTTTCCGGCGTGGGCAGACCACGCATATTTCCGTCGTTGTCGTCGGGCCAGATGATCATCACGTCGTCCGGAACGTCGAGATCACCGCTGAGAAACTTCGGCAGCATTTCGGTGTAAAGCGTGAAGTGAAACAGCGGCGGTTGCTTGTCCTTCGGCACCATCGCCTTGACCATCGACACCTGCGCGTCGATCGCGTCCTTGAAGAGCTGCGCTTCTTGCTCCGCTGTCGTGCCCTTTGCAAACGTGTAACCTGTGTCGTCTGTGCCGCGCAATCCAACCGGCCAGATGCAGTTGATGTCCTTGTTCTCTTCAATTCCGCCGCGCCAGTAGCGCAGCAGGCCTTCACGGTTCGCCTGCCAATTCCAGTTCGTCCCCGATTTGCGCTGCTCCGCCAGACCGTAGCGCGTCATGCCGAACGGATTTGAAAGAACGATGTCGTAGTGATGCGACGTGTAAAACAGTCCCCAATCGCTCGCGAGCTTTTGCACTTCGTAACGTCGATGCACGCGCGTCCACGGCGCGACCATGTTGAACTTCAACCGCAGCGCTGTCTCGAAATATTTCTTGTACCACTCGAGCGGCACGTCGCCGAAGCGATAGGGATAACCGGTGTTTTCGAACGGTCGCGGAAGGATGTCCTCATCGTCGTGAAACATCCCGCGGTATTTCACCGTCGATGGGCCGGAGACAAAGTTGGTCTCCTTCATCACGAGCTTCTCGTGACGCTCGGGAACGAAACCGGTCCAGAGATAAAGCGGATCGATGCCGAGGCGCTCACTCAGTGTGTAGGCGGCGAAAGCAGTCCCGCGCGAATCAGATCCGGTTAACGTGACGACATTCGGTCCGGTATGGATTTCGAATGCTTCCCACGCACCCATCGGGAACGCATACGGCCACTTCGGATTCTCTTCCTTCACGCCGGGAATCGCCGTCGCGAGAATGATTGACGTGTGATCGGGATTGGGAAATCCAACGATCGAGGGCTTCTTTCCACAAATCTTTTCGATGTCGGCAGCTAGGAATTGCGCGGCCTGCTGAACGTTAGACTCGCCGTTCGGAAAGAATCCAAAACGACTTTGCACGACGATGTCGCACACGCTGTCCTTCGTCGACAGCACGACGCCTTTCGCGTCGTTCTCATCCGCCACCCACGACCCGCGCACCCGACCTTTCCATTCCTGCGCGCGCACGGAGAAACAGAAGAGGATCAGACACACAACGACGAGTCGCCCGTTGTGATGAATCACTGGAAGCTGGTCTCCTCGATGACGAGATCTTTTCCGCCACTATATCGCACGCCGAGGTCTGTCGCGCCGTCGGGAATGTTCGTGCGAATCGTGACCGTCTTCCCGGCGGGGATTTTCGTCGGCTCGCCCCTCTTGCCGTTCACTTCCACTTCGAGCTCCCCCGACTCTTTGCTCGACGGATTGCGTACCTTCGACACAACCGCTCGTCGACCCGATGGCACGGTCACGAAGAAAATCCCGCTGCCTGTCTTCGCGTTTTT
>JAICIO010000049.1 GCA_025924315.1 Phycisphaerae bacterium | reverse complement strand
TGGACAAGGACAACACCACGATCATCGAAGGCGCCGGCGACGAGAAGGCCATCAAGGGCCGCATCGAGCAGATCAAGAACGAGATCGACGCGACCACCAGCGACTACGACAAGGAGAAGCTCCAGGAGCGCCTCGCCAAGCTCGCCGGTGGCGTCGCTCAGATCAACGTCGGCGCCGCCACCGAAGTGGCGATGAAGGAAAAGAAAGCCCGCGTCGAAGACGCGCTGCACGCGTGCCGCGCCGCCGTCGAAGAGGGCATCCTCCCGGGTGGTGGCGTCGCCGTCATCCGCGCCGCCGCTAAGGTCCTCGACAACCTCAAGAAGAACGCCCAGGGCGAAGATCAAAAGGTCGGCATCGACATCGTCCGCCGAGCCATCGAAGCCCCGATCAAGCAAATCGCCGAAAACGCCGGCGTCGACGGCAGCGTGATCGCCCAGAAGATCAAGGAGTCGAAAGACACCAACTTCGGCTACAACGCCCTGACGCACGAGTACGGCGACATGCTGAAGATGGGCGTGATCGTCCCGACAAAGGTCGAGAGAACCGCCCTACAAAACGCCGCCAGCATCGCGAGCCTGTTGCTCACAACAGACGCGATCGTCAGCGACATCAAAGAAGACAAACCCGAACCCGCGGGTGCGCCGGGTGGTGGGATGTACTAAGCTCACTATGCAGTAGAATGAAGGCTCGGAAGTTAAATGACTTCCGAGCCTTTTTCGTGTGGGGATACGATGGCCAAGCCGAGCGTCTATATCGAGACCACGATCGTCAGTTATCTAACGGCGTGGCCAAGTCGTGATGTTGTGCGTTTGGGCCACGAAGTCCTCACCCGGCAGTGGTGGCAGGATCGGAAAAGCTCATTCGAAACATTTGTTTCCGATTTCGTAACCGATGAAGCCAGCCGCGGGGATCCAAAAGCAGCGTCGGAACGCCTCAAGGCACTGTCCGGCATCCCATCGCTACCCGTAACCCCGTCCGCGATTGACCTGGCGGACCGGTTGGCGCAAGCCTTGAAGTTGCCACAGCGCGCCCGACTCGACGCCGCTCACGTTGCCATTTCCGCAGTTCACCGCGTGGATTATCTGTTGACCTGGAACTGCACCCATTTGGCGAACGGCGCGCTATTGCCTAAGATTGAAGCGGTTTGCAGGGACGCTGGCTTCACATCACCACGTATCCTGACGCCGCAACTTTTGATGGTGCCGCCATGATCGATTACGACACACCCGATGAAGACCCCATCATCGCCGAGGTCCGTCGCGCACGCGAGGAAATCGCGGCCGAGTTTAAATACGACCTGCGGCTGATCATGGAAGAAGCCATGCGCCGGCAATCATCCACCGGTCGCACATACGCGACCCCCGCCGCCAACCCCGCGCCCGAGCCGGCTACAAAGGTGGGGTGAGCCGCGACTCGAAAACTCGGAGCCCAAAAGCGGGGGCCACACGATCGCAACATCTCAGTCCGTTCGATGAGACTGAAACGAAAGAGCCGGCTTGCAACCCCAGCCGGCCCTGTCCCGTTGCGTTGCAGTACTGTATTAGCGAAACGGTTCATAAGAGGTTTCCGGTAGCTAAACATTTCTAACAAGGGCAAGGGGCAGCCATGGACGTCAGTCAAGCGCTGAAGGACGCCGAGAACTCACTTCGAGATTTCATCGCACGGATCCTAATCGCGAAGCACGGTGAAGATTGGCTTGCGAAATCTGGTGTACCCGAAGAACGGGTAGCGAAGTGGAAAGACCGGCGGGAAGTCGAAGCGAAACGGCAAGAAGCAGGAGTCGTCGAAGAGAGGATTCTTTACTATGCCGACTTCTACGATTTGTCGGAACTGGCAAGAGTTCACCGAAGCGTTGGGCGACTGGAAGACAATGGAGGTGTGGCTTAAGGAACTGGAGAGATTGCGAGATCCCGACGCACAAAGAGAACTTCTTCCGCATCAAAAGCATCTTATTCTGGGTATTAGCGGCGAAATAAGGAATCGCATTGTACGATTTCGCAGCACGCAGGACACAGAAGAAGCTTACTTCCCACGGATTGAAAGCGCACGGGATAGCCTCGGGAATATTTGGACGCCAGGCTCGAGGGCGATCGTTTCAACTGGAATGAGACTTCGTCCGGGGGATGTGATTGAGTTTGTGGTCACTGCCAGCGATCCCCTCGATGAGCCGCTAAAGTATGAGCTCTCATTTGGGCCGCTTGAGGTCGCGGCTCTGCAGGATGTAGGCACGTTTTCGCTTCGAATCGAACAGAAGCACATCGGGAATAACTTCTACGTTTACCTCAGAGTCATTAGCTCGCGCGAGTTCCATGCCTCGCCAGGCTATGACGACTCCGTCACTTTCCTTTATCAGGTCCTTCCAGGGGGCCGAACGAAATAGGCTTTGGTCCCTTTTTCCCTCCACGTGGATGTAGCGACAGGAAAATAATGAGAGGACGTAAAGGGGAGGACATAAAGGGTCATTCTGATTTATGTCCGCAAGAATGGGGGCGGTTTCGACCGTTGATTTATCTGCGCCTAAGTTACAAGTTTCAGAATGGTGCGTCATGACCAAACCATCACGATCCAAATTTGATGAGTGGACCGCGGCAGAAGTTCGGCGGGTGCGGGCGGAGCATCCGAATCGGCCGATCATCATCGGCGAATTCAAAGTTCCGATTTTCTGCGCCGCGGTCGGCGCCGTCATCGGCGCAGTGGTGTGGGGAACCGCGACGCGACGCGACTCGATCGTTCTTGCGCTGCCACTGAGCGTCGTGGGTTGTGCGGCCCTCGGGGCCTTCGCCGGGCAGTTGATGAACCTTTTCGATCACTATCGCGCGCGTCGCTACCACGCCGGCAAATCCACCTTCCAGTCCCGCGGATCATTCATTCTCGTTGTCAGCGTCGCTGCGGTTATCGTGTTCGTGCTGATCGCCGTCATTGCCTGCGTCGTGCTCGCATTGCGTTAGTTCGCGGGCGCATGAGGCAGGAACGGGATCTAATCCGATTCGTAACCTGCTTAAGCGGGCCTATCGCGCGAGACTTTAGCGAACCTCCCCTCCCCTGTAAGCTGTCCCGCGGATGAAGTATCGATCGATCTTACTTTTCGGAGCGCCGGGCAGCGGCAAGGGGACTCAGGGCGCCATTCTCGGCAAGCGGCCGTCGCTGGTGCATCTCGCCTGCGGGGATGTGTTCCGTTCGCTCGATCGCGAGAGCGAGCTGGGCAAGCTGTTCACGAAATACACTATCGGCGGGGGGCTCGTCCCGGATGAACTCACCGTCGAGCTGTGGCGGCACACGGTCAGAAAAATGATCGCGGCGGGGCGATTCGACCTGGCCAAGCAGACCCTCCTGCTCGACGGCATTCCGCGGACGGAGCATCAGTCGGTGCTCATGCAGGACGACATCGACGTGATCGCGATCGTGCACCTGTTCATCAACGATGTCTCGCAGCTGATGGCGCGCCTGCAGGCGCGGGCGGCTAAGGAAAATCGCGTGGATGACACGAACATCGAGGTCATCCGCTACCGCCTCGACGTGTACGACGAACAGACCCGCCCGGTGCTGGCGCGATATCCGATGAGCAAAATCGCCCGCGTCAACGCCACCCAACCGCCCGAGCAAGTGACCGCGGATATCCTGCGCGCGCTGCGGGACATGAAGGTGATCATCTGAAAGTACGGACGAGGAAATAAAAGGGTCCTGTCCCCTTTAATTAAAGGGGACAGGACCCTTTATTTGGAATGAGTGAGTTTGGTGTGGCGTCGCGCGGGCGGGGTCAAACTTCCTTTTCCCGATCTTCATCGCGAATGCCAAATTACTTGCATGCTTCGCGGTAGTGCCATTCGTCGAGCAGCTCGGCGTCGCGGAGGGCACGCAGGAGGTTTTTGGCGAGGCGCTTTTCGACTGAGCGACTGTCGGCGATCTTCTGTTGGAGCAACTGGACGAACGGGCGCGAGACTTCGGCGGAAGGGTTGTTGTAGTGAATCAGCAGCGGCCCACGGACGGTGGTGAAGGCGACGACGTGATACGTCTTTCTGTATGAGCCATACAGCGCGAGCAGACCCATGAATGCGAACATGAGGCCGATGGCGAGAAAGACGGCCGAGTCCGCCGACGGCGGGCTGCCCGCGGAGAGGTTGAGCAGGAGCGCTCCGAATGCGAGAAGCACAACGGCCGCAAGGTAGGCGATCCACGGGCAATTCTGGATGCGCGACGGATTCTCCCGCATCTCGTTGAAGAGGAACGAATCCTCGCGCGAATTGGCCAGCCCTTCGATTCGGCGGACCACTCGATCTTCCAGGATCGAAAACGATTGGCGACCGAACAACCCGGATCGCTGCGTCAAGGTGGTAACCGCCTCGCCCACGGGGGAAGTGTCTGGAAGTTCCATGCGCATTCTATTGTAACCAAGAGTTTGCAACCGGCATGGATTTCAAGCGACGACGAAATCAAAGCATGATCACGCCGAGCCAGATCAGCGCTGCGCCCCCGATCACGAAGGCGAACGCGGGCAGGACGCTCATCGGCTCGCTCATGAGCTGCTTCGTCACCCGAATGCCGATGTAGAGCATGCCGAACGCGTAATACAACCCGGTGCTCGGCCCGCCGTCGTTTTCCGAACCGGCCGCCACGAGCCAAAGCAACCCAACGATGACGCCGACGACGCCGAAGATGATGGGAAACGGGGCGAGGTAGTGCATGGCGCGAACAAGCTAATCGAGGAGAGCAAACGCAGTCAAATTCGCGAACCGGAAGAGCACTAACCGGGCACGAAGCCGGTTTCTTCTCCGCGCGATTCGGCACCGCAATCAGTTGCAACGCGTAGCCACTGCGGATGGAATTGGGGCATGCTGGCCCCGGTGAACATTTCCGCGGATGCGATCGACGACGGGGTTGTGCGGATCCGTGTGTTCGCCGCGAGCGATGCCGCGGCGGTGGTGGAGGCGGTGGCGGAATCGGTTCCGGAGATCACGCGGCATCTGCCGAGTTTGCATGAGCGGCTCACTTGCGATGACGTTGGCCGGTGGATCGAAAGCACGCACAAGGCGTGGTCGGACGGCAGCGGATTTCATTCCGCGCTTGTCGACGCAGCGACCGATCAACTGCTGGGCGGGGCGAACCTGTTCCAGTTCCAGTGGAACCATCGGCTGGCGAATCTTTCGTATTGGGTGCGTCGGAGCGCTGCCGGCCGGGGCGTTGCGACGCGTGCCACGCGGCTGATAGGGCGTTTCGCATTCGATCGCCTGAAACTCAACCGCGTGGAGATCGTCATCGCGGCGTCGCATCCCGCCAGCCAGCGAGTCGCCGAGAAAGCCGGCGCGAAATTCGAGGGCGTCCTGCGCAACCGCATCGGCTTCGCCGGCCCACCTACCGACGCCCGCCTCTACTCGCTCATCCCCGGCGATCTGCAACGCGGGGAGTGAGCGGTGAAATTCCGCGGATTTCCGCGGAAAGATGCGAGGCGGAATGCTATGGTGATCGTGGGCGCGAGACGGTCGTTTATCGCGCACGTTTAGCCGCGAGCTTGCTCGCGAGTATTTCGTGGATGGAACGCAGCCTCCGCGAGCAAGCTCGCGGCTAAACATGCGGGGGCCGGGAAGTCCGGTTCGACGCTTTTTTGGCGCGTCGACCGTTGACGCTTGTTGTCAAAAGTTGACGGCGGTTGACCGTTGTTTACCAAAAGGAGGGAAAATTCAAAACGAAGCCACCGTGGATCCGCGCTCACGGCCGCCCAGAGCTTTAGCGAGCTCGACTGAGCCCGTCGAAGTCCGGGCGGCATTTTTGGGGGTCGCTCGCGCGGCGCGATGCCGCCCGTCGCTTCGCTCTGGGACGGCCGTGAAGGTGTCCATGCGTTCCAAAATGTTCCAAAACGTTCGGAAATGTTCGCGCAACGATTGGGATTTCAGAACGAACCCACCGAGAGAGAAATCCCAATGGCCCAGTTCCAATGACCAGTTACATGGTGTCAACCGCGACGCGCTTGTGCCGGTATCGGGCGCCGTCTCGTTCGGCGCGACAAACCTACGCTGAGGCCTAGGGCGAGCAGAGCGATGCTCGCCGGTTCGGGGACGGTGACGGTGAATGCCTGGATGCCTTGGTTGGTGCTCATCGCGTAGAGGTTGGCCGTGGTCGGGCCGGTGATGTCCCATGCGACGGCCCCGGTGCCGTTGCCGTTGGCGACGAGCGTGCCGGTGGTTGTGTTGCCGGTCGCGAGGAAGAGCGGCGTCGAAGGATCGCTGACATCGTAGATGCTGACGTGCGAATCGCCGATGCTCTGCACGGCGAGGAGCGACACGCCGCTGATTTGCACATACGCGAGCAAGCGATCGGCGGTGGCGCCGGAAGGGTCGGGAATTGCGGGGCTGGCGATGAGTGTGCCGCTCGATCCGCTGTAGCTGGTGTAACGGTAGAGGGACGATCCCTGCGCGCCGGCGACGTGAGTCTGGTCGAAGAAGGTGAGGCCAAGTCGGAAGTCGCCGGCATTGGGCGGAGTGCTCGTGAAAGCGATCGCGGTCGCGCTGCTCGCTGTGGGATCGATGATCGAATAGCTGTTGTTGCCCGCGATGGACGGAGAGCTGCCAAAGCCCGCGGCGATTTTGGTCCCTGATCCGCCATACACGGCGAGGTCGTCGCCCACGCGCGCACCGGGAAGGCCCGCGTCGCCGCTGTAAGCGACGGTCGGCACCGCTGCTTCGGTGGCCCAGCGGTAGATCTTGAAAGCGGTGGTGGTGGATTGAGTCGTGAGGTTGGCGACATAGATCGAGCCGTCGCTGCCGACGCCCGCGGCGTTGACCGGAAACGTCCCGCCGGTGATGAGGCTGTTGTTCAGTCCGCCGAGGTCACTTCCCGTCAAAGCATCCAGAATGCGGATGTTGTTCGCATTGCCTGAGACGTTGGCGCGGCTGACGAGATAGAGATGTCCGTTGCCGAAAGCGAGCCCGCGCTCGTTGTTGGCCGTGCCGAGGTATGCATATCCGCCTTCGCCCGGCGCGAGCCAGCCATCGCCCCCGCCGAAGGTTGACAGCGGCGCCATAGTGATGCCGTCTGCTTGTGCGTGAGCTAAAACGAGTAACGAGACAACAACAGCGCCCAAACGCGGAATTGCTCGCATTTTCGTCTCCGTTCCAGGCCCTCACTCAAACGACGTGTCGGATAACAACATATCAATCGAATGACCCGATCGCCACAAACTTTTGAATGTCGGGATGTGAAACGCCATGATACCCGTGGTTCAGCAGTCGCGATGTCGTCATTTTGGAGGCACCCATGATCGTCGTACGCGATATTTTCCGTCTCAAATTTGGCCAATCGAAGGACGCAATCGCCCATTGGAAAGAGGCCGTCACGATAATCCGCGAGTCGGGTTACGGGGGCGTTGCGATGCGGATGCTGACGGATCTGGTCGGCGCGCCGTACTACACGTTGATTTTCGAAACGACCTACAACTCGCTGGCCGATTTCGAGAAGGCGCTCGTCGCGGCGCGTGACAACGCGGCGTGGAAAGCGGCCTACGCGAAGATCATTCCGCTGACGGAATCCGGGCACCGCGAGATTCTGTCGGTGATTGGGTAGAGGTGGAGAGAACGGGGCGTCGGTTGGTTGCCAGGCTGGCTCTTGCCAATCATAAACTAGTAGTTACTATACATGTGCGCGCGGTTGCGGCAATTGATGTGTCCTACGCCCGCCGGGCGATCACATGAACTCTCGGCTCTCTCGCATCGTATCGTGCGTGGTTGTCGTCGGGTGCTATCTCGCGTCGTTTTTTCTGACGACGCTCAATCTCGTCGGAAAGGCGAACACCAGCGGCCAGCCCACGTCAATCGGCGGACTGGGCGCGTTCTTCGATGGGATCTTCGCGATGTTCGACCGGCAATTCGCGTGGATGGCCAATCCGCTGGCGGGGCTCGCGCTTCTCTTTTTTCTCGCCCGCCTTTACAGCGTGTCGCTGGTCGTGTCGCTCGCGGCTTTGCTCATCGCCCAGCAGACGTGGCGTGTGGTCGGAACCACGATCTCGGGCGACGAAGGTGGAGTCACTCAGTATCTCGTGACCGGCCTGGGCCCCGGCTTTTATTTGTGGAGTCTCAGCTTCCTTCTCCTCGCGGCGCTCAGCCTTTGGCATTGGCTGGGATCGCGCCACAGTGAATCTTCAAAAATAACCGAGCTCGTGGAGCAGACCTAATGTGGCTGGAGATTGGTATTGAAACGTCCCGCTGCCTCACGCCCCCGCGGCGGTGCGGTCGATGTGCTGTTCGGCGGCTTCGGTGGCGCGCTCTTCGCGCATTTCGCGGGAGAGGAAATCGTTGAGCCCTGTTGCGGAAAAAGTTCTGAAACCACACTGCCGGACTTCATGGCCACCATCGCAAGGTGATGATGATGAGGGCGACGTAAAAGGCCAGCGCGACGTAGTAGAACACCGGCGCTTCACTGCGGGGAATGCGGCGGTATCCGCGTCCGCGCGTGATCGTCAGCAAAGTTCCTGTGAAAATGGCGTCGAGAATGTAGTAACCCAGCAGTCCGCAGACGAGGATCTTCCCAACCATGACGCCCGCTTTTTGAATGTCCGCAGATCGAGGAGAGCTTAGCCGCTATCGCTTGTGAAACTAACGCCAGAGGCAACATCCTCGCGCTTTGTTCCCGCGCCAGCGACACAGCGCAAATTGCACAGATCTTGCTACAGGTGGCACGCGATTCGCGTGTTTTAGGCTGGTTTTTCCAACATCTGGAGGTCTCATGCATGTCGCCTATGGAAGATTCGCACGAGCCGCGACCGGTGCGTTGGTTGTCGCGGCCATTTGTTGTGGCTGTGAAACGATGAAAGAGAATCCGCGAACGACGGGGACGATCGCCGGCGGGGCCACGGGCGCCGCCATTGGTGCGGGAGTGGATAAGGATCACCCGGCCGAGGGTGCGATTGTGGGCGGCGCGATCGGCGCCGGCGCCGGCAACGTCGGCGGAAAGGTCTACAAAGACCACAACAAGGATTGAGCGCGAATAGGGGACGCGATGTGAATGCCAAAAGCGGGACGAATGACAAAAGCGGGACGGGTCCAAATACGACTGGACCCGTCCCGCTTTCAAATGCTGTGCGTGATCGTGCGATCGATCAGGCGACCGCGTGATGCCTGGGCGCTGACTTCATCCCCGCAAGGTACGACTGAGCTTCGCCGAACTTTCGGTTGAGCTCGTCGTTGTTGCCTTCGCACTTCACCGGCCCGACCTGTTTGCCGTCCGTGAGCGTCATGTAGAAGTTGCAGGGATCGTACTTCTGTTTGCGGATCGACTTCACGCCGAGTCCCTTGGCGCGCGAGGCATCGATCACTTCGATCAGTTCGTTTTTGGTGCTCATGCATTGGGCATCGAACCGTTTTCGGACCGACTTAACTGATCTTGCCGGGCGCCGGCGGAAAAGTTTGCCTCGGTTCACTCCGGGGCGCGCCTCGGAAGATGGCGATTTAATGGATGTTCGCTCCGATAACTTTTTCTTTGACCGCCCCGTGTAAGCCTTGGAAGATAGTTGCCCGCTGAGTTTGCCGATCGCGCGGGCTTTCGCGCGGCGAGCTCATCACCTCTTCGTCACGACGGGTGGTCCAATAACGGGAGTTCGTATGAATCGCTCTGCGTTCACGCGCTTCATCGCGATGACGGCGCTCGTGTTGCTTTTGGTCCTGCGATCGACCAGCGCATGCGCGCTGACGGATGTGCAAATCGGCAATGGGCCCGCGTCACCGGATGGCTCGTACCTCAACGCGCAGAACATTGCCGCGACGCTCGCGTTCACCAACGTGAGCGTGGTCGCAACGAACAGCATTGCGGTGGTCGATCCGGTGGATCTCAGTACCGGTACATTTGGACCGGCGTTTGGCAGTTTGGGTCTACAGGCGCCCACCGTCGACATCAACAACAGCTTGAACATGAGCACGGCGTCGTTCATCGGTCTGCCGAACGTTGCGACAGTCAACCTCAGCGCCAAGATCACGACCGGTTCGGTGATGTTCAATGCCGCGCACTATCTCAACTCCGGAAGCATCACGGCGGTGAACGTCCAGACGAACTCCGCGAGCATTCAGCAGGCAGTCGATCTCTCGTCGAAGATTTCGCCGGTGAATGTGGCGATCGCGACGGGGCAATACAACGAGGCGGTCAACGTCGGCCGATCGATCACATTCAGCACCGGCGCGGCAAATGGTCACGTCAACAACGGCACGCTGACCACGACCTCGAACACCGCAACGCTGACGCTCACGGGACTAAGCTTTACCAATAGCTCGACGGGCACGATCGCAGGCGTTGGCACGGTTGACATGAGCGGGCTCACGCTTGGCGGCGTGACAAACAGCGGGGTGGTTGCGCCGGGCGTTTCGGGCGCGGGGATGCTCGCGTTCGACGGAGCCTATGTCCAGCAGCCAAGCGCCGATCTGCAGATCGACATCGGCGGAACGAGCGCGGGCACACAATATGATCGGCTTGCGATCAGCGGCTCCGCGGCGCTCAGCGGCTCGCTTCACGTGAATTTGATCAACAGCTTCACGCCCAGCTCCAGCGACGTTTTCACGATCCTGACGAGCCTCACTGTCGCAGGTGTCTTCACGAACGCACCATCAACCGTCCCCGCCGGCGGAGGCGTGTTCGACGTCACCTACAACCCGTCGTCGGTCGTCCTGGACAATTTCCATTTCGTGCCGGAGCCGTCATCGATGATGCTGATGGCTCCGATCGTCCTTCTGCTCGGAGGTCGTCGAAAAACCGCAAAAACCCGCGGATTTCCGCGGAAATCGGTCTGGTCGCATGGTATGAGAGAGTCGTCGTGAGCGACGTCGCTCCGAGAAGGGAGGGATCGGTTTTCGGGGGGCGCGGTCAGCGCACGGTGATTGACGCAGGTTGTCAAAAGTTGATGAAAGTTGACGTTTGTTGACCTCGAAGGCTGCAGTACAAAACGAACCCAACACGCCGCGCCGCGCGGGCCCATGGTTTGCCCGCTGTTTACCGCCTATTGACCGCTGTTGACCCAATGCGGGCGAAATCCGAAACGAAGCCAATTCCTCGACGAGTTTATTTCGACCGCTTCTGACGCGCGACCTTGGCGCCTTGTTTGCCCAGGGCGGTGCGGGTTTTCTTTGGCAAGTTGGCGATGGTTCGCTTTCGTTTTGCCGCGGCGGCGGCTTTCTTGATGTTCTTCTTCGCGGCGCGACGTTGGGCTTCGGACATGGTTTGTTCCTTCGAATGCTTGGAGAGAAGGAACCCGCGGAGCTGCGCTCCGCCGCTAAATATACAGATCGACGTCGATCTCAATAGTTAGCGGCGCGAGCGAAGCTTCGCGGGTTTTCACGCGACCCGACCGATCGCGTTACTTCGCCTTGTACTGCAACGGTCGCAGGATCTGCGCGGCGGCGTGACGGTATCCTTCGTCGACGCTGTTGGGCCAATCCTTTTCGTCCGCGAGCTTCTGCATCTGCTCAGCCATGTTGGATGAAAAGCTCTCGCCCGACAGGGAATCTGGCAGCGCGATTACCCACTCGCCGCTCTTTTCTTTGTGAACGTGGAGATACAGCGGCTCTTTCACGCCGGAGCCTTCGATCTTCACGTCGGCGTGGTTCTCGTCCTTGCCGGCGTCGACGGCGAAGGCGTTGGCGAAACGCGAATGCTGGGCGGCGCCGAAGTCGCTGCCGTATTTCTTCTTCCACGCCCCGCGGAACTTGTCGGCGGCCTCTTTGTACTTCGCTTCGTCTTTCAGGTCCTTCGAGATGCGATCGCGATCGTGCGAGCCGACGTTTTCTTTCAGCAGCGATTGCAGATCGCCCGCAGCGGCGTGATCGATCGCTTTAGCGATGACTTCGCGTGCGTCATTGCTGACGTCTTTCGAAGCCTTATCACCCTTGTCCGCGAGCGGAACGGGTGTAGCCGCGTGGGCCGGGTATTGCAGCAGTGCGATTGTAGAAAACGCAACAGCACCGGCGGCGAGAGCAACGGTCAATGATCGCATGAGAATCTCCTGTTGTGTGGTTCACGAAATCGTGTCGATCGCGATTAAGCCATGATCTTGCAGGACGGTCAATGCGAAAAACATCGCTTCGGCGATCCACCTATTTGCGATCAATGAAGTTCCTAAACGTGATCGAATAGCGCAGCTGCTCGACGGCGGGGATGCTGTGCTCCCATTCGGTGCGCGCGGGGCCGGAAAGGAGATATGCCGAGCGCGGCTCCGCGTTGATCGTCACGCGCTCGTACTTGCTTCCGGCTTTTCGTCGTAGGCGGAAGCGCGCGGGACTCAGCAAGGAGAAACCGACGATCTCAGCGAAGACGGCCTTGTCGCGATGCCAACCGATCGCGGCGCCGGGGGAGTATTCCGTCACGAGCACGTGTTGAAAGTCGGTTGGCGCAAGTCCGGCGAACTGCGCGGCGCGCTCGCGCAGTGGAAGAAGGAAAGGAGGAATCTCATCCGCTTTCTGCAGTCCGCGATCCGTGTAGTCGTATCGCCAGCCGAAGGAGACGACGCGGCGCTTGCCGGCGAAGCCATGGAACTCGAACTCTTTGAACGGCAGCGGCTGGATATCGCGGATAAGCTGGCGCTCTTCATCGAGCGTGAGGACATCCGTTTGGTATCTGAACCCTTCGGGCAGTGTCGATGCAGACGCGGACCCTTCTTCGTCTGCTTCTCCGAAGAGATTGGGCTGATGCTCGCTCAACGCATTTGTTTTACTCGCGAGTGAATTCGATGGGGACGTCAAACCTTGCGGGTATCGCCGCGATCTCGGCGTGTTGCTGGCGATCGCAGTGTTGCTTGCCAAGCTTCGCGATGTGGCTCGTCCCCCGATTGATCGCGGAGCGGATCAAAGCGTGGCGAAAGAAGCGGCCTGATGCGGCGTTAGTGGGGCTGATTGTTGGCGGCCCGATTCGCGTCGGCGAAATGCTTATTGATCCGCTCTTCCGCGGTCTGCACCTCGCGCTCGGCTTCGCGCAGCTTGTCTTCGGCGTTTGTGAGGCGTTCCTGGTGGCGATACTCGGTGCCTTCCATCGCCCGCTCGACTGCCTGTCGCGAATGCCGGAAGTGCTCGTTCGCATCATGCAGTTGGCGAAGCAGCTCGTCCGGAATGGCAAAGCCTAAAGCGCTCATCTGCGTCGATTATATGGCTCCCAATTCGATTTACGCAGCCGGAGAAGTGCGGCTAATCGTCGCGGCGCATTTTGTTGTGGACGGTTAGAAGCCGTTGAAAAGTTGCTTCGTTCGGTTGAGCTTGAGGCAGGTAGGCAGCACGTGGATCTTGTTCTTGCGGCGGAAGGGCGTCGCCGCGGCCCAGGCCGTACAAGATGACGGCGGCGATGTGTGCGAGATCGCGATGCAGATGATCGGCGAAGATCGTCAGCGATGGTGGCCGGGTCGTGACGATTCGAATCTTGCCCAACGGCGCCGCGTCGACTTGATTTTGCGTGCTCTCAAATTGCACCGACACGATTTCATCTTCGCGCCATGAAAACTCGCGGCGCCGGAAGGGGGAGCGCGTGCGAAAGAGCACGCCCTCGCGCGATGCGCGCACAATCGTCTTCGCCCAGGTTTGATCGATCACCAGCGCCATGACGACCAGTTCGAGCAGAGCGATGGTCGCACAGATGACGAACCACAGTCCGTCATCGGGGTGACGACGCATTTGGATCGCCTCGTTTACAGCGCCGCCGGTGATCATGACGAGCGTGAAGGCGCCGAAGATGAGCGGGCCGATCGCGGATTGTTTTCCCGCGAGCGTTTCGACGATAGTCGTGGCGCCGTCGTCGGGGTTCACCTCCCAGCGAATGAGGCTGCGTGATGGGAGGCGCAGCCGGCCGCGCGGACGCGGAGAAGCGTAGTCGAGAACAAATTCCGGCACGCTCATTACGCTGATATATTCGCGCGGCGAAGATCGGATAACAATGAAATTCTCGTTTCGCATCGCGCGCACCTGCTAGGATGTTGAAGACCTATCCATCAGCAAAGGAGATCGCCATGGCAAAGTTTGCGCTCTATGCCCACCTGAAGGCCAAACCGGAAAAGCGGGCCGAGGTCGAAGCATTTCTGAAGTCCGCGCTGCCGCTCGCGCAGGGCGAGAAGGGAACGATCACGTGGTATGCGTTCAAGGAAGACGAAGGATCGTACGGTATCTTCGACACCTTCGAGACCGAGCAGGCGCGGCAGGCGCATCTCGACGGCGCGATCGCGAAAGCGCTGATGGCGAAGGCGAATGAGCTGCTGGCGCAGCCCCCGATGATTCACAAGATCGATTTGCTTGCGGCGAAGATTCCTTGAGAAATCGCCAGGTGAACAAGAATTCTGAGTTGTGTCGTTTCAAAACGTCCGCCTAGACTCGCGGCCGGTGATTTATGAAACCACAACTGAAGTTCGGAATGACGCTCGCGTCGCTGGTGATCGGCACGGCTTTGGTCGGCGGATGCCATCACGATCACGATGACGATCATCATCGTGATCACGACGAACGCGTCGAGGCCAACACGCCGTGGCGCCAGGAAACGATCATGATGCACGACGATCAGGGCCGCGAACACCGTGGCTACTACGATCGCGATCACAGTTGGCACGGCGGATATTACGACGACCGCCACAATTACCACGACGACCCAGGCGATTGGCGCGGTCGCGATGACGACCACGATCATCACTAAGCGGCGCTAAGCGCGCATTTTCATCGGCGTGTTTGGCGGACTTAGCTGCTGCATCATTCCGGCC
This sequence comes from Phycisphaerae bacterium, assembly GCA_025924315.1. Taxonomy (GTDB): domain Bacteria; phylum Planctomycetota; class Phycisphaerae; order Tepidisphaerales; family Tepidisphaeraceae; genus JAICIO01. The sequence goes on along the minus strand of JAICIO010000049.1, from coordinate 25,149 downwards.
GCATCGAATTCGTTCCAGCTGTCGGTGATTTGGCCGTTGCGCCATTTCGTGATGACGATGGCGGTGGACGTGAACGGCCGATTCGTCGGCGCGATGCCGAGTCCATTGCCCGTGTGCGTGCCGGTGAAGCTGAGGCGCGAGACAACTTGATCGCCTTCGGCGATGACGTCTTCCAGTGTGACATGCAGGTTGGAGAACGCCGCGCGGAAGTGGTTGTAAAACTCACGGAATCCGGCGGGGCCGGTCACTTTTCGGCCGGCGTCGCCGAGGCCGTGAATGATCGAGCCCGGCGCGACGAGTTCGTCGATTGTCGCTTCGCGGCCCTGGTTCCACACCTCTTCAAACCAACGACGGATCAGTGCACGATTGCGATCGGTGTCCATGCGGCCTCCCTTTGGTTGGGCGAGGGTAGCGTGAAGGTCAGTCGGTGGTCAAATCTTGCTTGCGCTACGAGATGCCGCCCGGCGCTTCGCTCTTGGGACGGCCGTGAAGGCGATCGAAAGGGTATTACTCACTCAACGAAGTGCATGTACTCGTTGCCGTTGTTGGTTGGGTTTCCGCGCACGAGGTATTGCTTTCGGTCTTGTCTGGGTTGGATGCGCGTGGTGGCGGGGACGTAACGCACCGTAAGCGCGGCGCGTCTTCGGTTGGAGTGGTTCGGTTGCGAGCCGTGGACGATGTAAGAGTCATGGAACGAGACGTCGCCGCGATTGAGGATGATGTTCTCGGCGCGCTTCGCGTCGACGACTTCATCGGGCAGGGCGACGGCGTGATCCTGAATCAGATCGCGCTCGCCGGTCGCGCGCTGGCCGAGATCGACATGACCGGCGTGGCTTCCCGGGATCACCTGTATGCAGCCGTTTTCGACGTCGCAATCGTCGAGCGGGATCCATGCAGTGACCGCGATCTTCGGCTCGATCCGCGGCCAGTAAGGGCCGTCCTGATGCCACTTCACGCCAAGCCCGCCGCCGCCTTTCTTGTTGATGATGTGCGAGTAGAGCAGAACGATGTCCGGGCCGATGAGCTGCTCGACCGCGTCGAGAAGTTTCGGCGTCGTGCAGAGATCGTAGATGGCGCGGTCGTGATAGTGCGCTTCGCGCATCGGGTCGGCGGATTTGCCTTGCCAGGCGGCGCCCTCGTGTTGTTGAAGATAACGCTCGACGCCGTCGAGCCGCTCGGGCGCAAAGAAGTTCGAAACGGTGAGATATCCGCGGTCGTGGTAGCGGCGAATGTCGTCCGGCGAAAGCATGCTTGGGTGGAGCATGTGACGGATCATACCGCGCGGCGCCAACCTGCTTAATTAATCACTCTCGCCGCGATGATCGTCCTCGTGGTCGTCCTCGTGGTCTTTCTTCTGCTTCTCAAATCCGAGGAACAGCGAATTGCCTCGGACGACGAGCTTGTCCGTGCCGCCGAGGTTATTGTCGCCGTTGCCGGCATTGATGCCTGCGCCGGCGTCAACCAGCACGCTGTGATCGAAGTTGATCGAGTCGTTGCCGTTGCCCGTGCAGACACCGAGGCTGCGCTTGATGTGCACTTCGGAGAACGAGAGATGGTCGTCGCCGTCGCTCATCGAGATGCCGACGTTTCCGCTGATGCCGGTGTTCGTCAGCTTCAGCTCGTCATTGCCGCTGCCGGTGCAAGTGCCGAAGCTTTTTGTGATGTGCGAATTCGTGAGCTCGACTTGGTCATCGCCGGTGCCGGTCGAGATTCCGAGCGACATCGCGATATTCGCGTTGTCGAGCTTCACGCGATCGTTGCCGATGCTTGTCCAGATGACCACGTTTTGGGTGACGGTGACTTGGCCGAGTGAAACATTGTCGTTTCCGCCGCTCGTGGAAATCACGAGATTACCGAAGTGGGTCGAGCCTTGAATCGAGACCTGATCGTCGCTGCCGCCCGTGTAGATGGAGAGGTTCTGCGTGCCGAACGCGCCGTTGAAGCTGACGTGATCCTTTCCACTGCCGGTGACGACGGTGAGGCCCAGCGCCGACGCGCTTTTGATGTCGACTGCGGCGACGCCGTTCACCTTGGTGCCGCCGACTCCACTGACGCGATAGCCGACGCCTTTCTCGAGCGTGACCGTGAACGAGTCGCCGCCGTTGTCGCCGATGATTTTGGCGGTCAGTCCTGGGCCGGTGGTGACGGAGATGTTTCCTGAAAACAGGCGGCGTGGCTCGAGCGGCTCAAGGTGGGTCATGGCTTTTTCCCGACAGAGATTTCATGAGGCTATCGGGGCGGACATGAAATGCGCAGCTCGAATTGGCAGTGAATGAGAACTCTTGCGAGGGCCGGTGGAAAGCTGGAATGAGTGTATCGATCGCACGCGAATTAAAAGCCGGCAGGGTGCGCGGAGAGCGCACCCTGCGCGGCCGAAGGAGACCCGTCATACGATCGACACGTCGCTGAACGTGGAAGTGTTGAGCGTGTTGGCGGCGCCGGAACTGACGACCAGGCCTGTGGTCACGGTGCTTGTGAGCGTCACACTGGCCGACTTGATCGTCGTCCACGTGATGCCGTCGCTCGATCGCTGCGCCGTGAACGTATTCGAGCTGCGGGTGATGCGCAGATAGATCGGCGCGGTGGCGCCGATGACCGTGGTCGTCGTAACGGATCCGCCGGTTTTCGAGCGCGTAACAAATTTCACTCCGCCGCTGGGCGTCACGAAAAGCCCGACGAACGGCGAGTTGGCCGCCGTCGTGTTGCGGATCATGATGCCCGCTTTGGCGTTCGAGTTCGTGTTCTGCAGCGACGCGACCTTCGCGCTGATCGTGAAGTTGCCCGTCTTCGATTGATACACGTAATGGAACGCGTCGGTCCCGCTGGTGAATGCACCGGTGCTCGAACCACCGCCGCGAACGGTGTACGTCGTGCCGTCGTAGGCGGCGCTTCCCGTTGCGGTGCCGACGGAGCCGATGTCCGCCTGCGTCCAACCCGCGGGAATCGGATTGATCGTGTTCGACGCGTTGTTCGTATAGCCCGAGTAACCGAAGCCATTGGCGGCGCGCACGCGATACGTATAGGTCACGCCGCTGAGCACGCTTGAATCGGTGTATGTGATGGTATCGGCCGGGAGAGACGCGATCTGCGTGAACGTCGATCCGCCGTTCGTGCTGCGCTCGACGAGGAAGTTATCCTCGTTGGTTGAGGTATTAGTCCAACCGAGATTGATCGCGGTTCCCGCAACCGTCGCGGTGAGTGTCGTCGGCGCTGTCGGAGCACTGGGCTGCGGGCCGGGCGCGAGTAAGCGAGCGTTCGCCCAATCGGCCCAGTCAAATGAGCTGTCATCGCCGCCGTTCGTGACGATGAGCTTCAGCTGCTGTACGCCGCTGAGGCTCTGGACGATCGTCTGGGTCGCGCTTGTCGCCGTCATGAGTCCGCTGTCGTATACCTTCACACCGTCGGCCCAGACCTGGAACGTCACGGTTCCGAAGCTGGTTTGGTGATCATCGACGCCGACGTCTGACACGAACCATCCGTAAGCGCCGGAGAGATTCAGATCGACTTCCGAGGGCGAATTCGTGCCGAGGCCTTTCGTGTAGCTCACGCCCGCGAGCTTGATCTGCGTGCCGTCGCCGGAGTTTTGTCCGCCGACGTTCATGTCGCGCTCGACCGGACCCCAGCCGTTGCTCGAGAAGGCCCACTGCATATCGCTGACGTACGTGACCGACGGCACCGAAGGGGTGATCACCGCGTACGTATTGCTCGGATCCGAATCGGTCGCGCCGGTCGTCGCGCGCACACGATACGTGTACGCCGTGCCCGGCGCCGCGGTGCTATCGATAAAGCTGGTCGCTTCACCCGGAGCAAGGCCGACTTGCGTGAAGTCGGTGCCGTTCGTCGATCGTTCGATCTTGAAGCCGGATTCGCCGACGCTCTTGTCTGTCCAATTGAGCTGAACCTGGGTGGCGCTGAGTGGCGCGGCGACCAGATTAGTTGGCGCGTTGAGCGTTGCGGTATCGGTCGTCAGGCGCGCGCCGGCCCAGTCGCCCCAGTCAAAAGCGTTGCCGTCGCCTCCGTCGCCGACATGCAGGGTCAGCTGCTGCACGTTTGTGACATCGAACGAAATATCTTGTGTCGTGCTCGTCGGCCCCATGATTCCGCTGTCGAACTTCAGGACGCCGTCCGCATAGACCTGGAACTGCACGCTGCCATCGAACTTTTGCACATCGTCAAGTCCGACGTCGCTCAGGAAGGTCTTGTACAAACCGTCGAGGTTCAACGTGATGTCTGAAACCGAGTTCGTGCCGAGGCCTTTGGTGTAGCTCACGCCGTTGAGGACGATCGTCGAGCCGTCGCCCGAATTCTGTCCGCCGACATTCATGTCGCGCTCGACGGGGCCCCAGCCGTTGGTCGCGCTGGCAAAGGGAAGATCGCTCAGATACGTCACCGGATTCACCGTCGGCGTGGTGACGGTCGCTTCGTTGGAATTTTGCGAATCGCCCGACAGGTTCGTCGCGCGCACGCGATAGACGTACAGGATGCCGGGTTGAACGCTCGTGTCGATGTACGAAATGACATTCGCCAGCGTCGTCGTAAGTGGGCCCCAGGTTCCGCTGACGCCGGTCTTCCGCTCGATGATGAAGCCGGTCTCGTTGTTCGAGTTGTCGCTCCAGGTAAGGGTCACGCGGGCGCCGCTCTGTGCCGTCGCCGCTGCATTGCTCGGCGCCGATGGGGTGGTAATGATCGACGTGTCCGTGAACTTCAGCCAGTTAAAGTTGCCGACGGTTCCGCTGGTGCCATTCGCGTCGAACATGAGTCGCACATCGTGCGTGCCACCGCCGATCGAGACGCCCGTTTTCGAGAGTGTCGTCCATGTTTGCGTGCCACCGGTCGTGGGCACTGTGAGCTGTCCCGTCACATCGGTGCCGTCGATGACGAGGTGGAACTTTCCGCCGGTCGTTTGCGCGTTCGCGACCCGGAAGTCGATGTTGAAAATTCCCCCGACAGGAACATTCAGTGTATAGCCCACCCATTCGCCGGCTTTGGTGTTCGTGAGATCGAATCCGCCGTTGGTGTCGGTCGTGGTTTCGAGATCGACGCCCTGGCCGGGGCGATATTTTCCGCCGCTGTTGGATGCGTCGAGATCGTGATACGCATTACCTTCTCCGCCCGCGTCGTAATCCTCGGTCTGCACCAACCCGTCGGACGTTTCCGCGACGCCGTAGTACGGCGAGCGCAAGCTGCCGATCGGGCTGCTCGCGAAGGGCGACCAGAGCTCATTTCCCCCCGGCGTGAAGACCCATTGCCCGCCGCTTACGACGTGGCCGATTCCATACACCCAATCGCCAGTCCCGGTGCCGTCTCCACCCGGACCCGTCGCTGATCCCCAGTAGTTGTTTCGATCATCCGGTGCGCCGTCGTATGTGGTGCTGTCGGTGATCACGCCGAGATGACTGCCCGACCAGCCCGTCGAGTTGCCATAAATATTGTTGTTGTTGATCACAAACCTGGAGCTGTCGCCCGGCACGCCCTTGGCATCCACCGCGACGGCGGGACCGGTGTTGTTGTACAGCGTGTTGCCGGTGATCGTGACGTTCTGGTTGTTGCCCTCGAAGCGGAATGTTCCGCTGTACTGGTCGAGCGTTTGCGTGACGACGTTGCCGGTGAGCGTGATGCCGACGGTGTTGAAGAACAACACGGCCTTGCCGTTGTTGTCCATCGCGTTGTTGGTGATCGAGATGTTCGACTGCTTCCCGGCCGTCAGCGCTTCGAACGCCATCGCGGCTTCGAGCCCGGTGGTGCCGGACGATCCGCGATTGTTGTAGAAGTAGTTCGAGTCGATCTGGACATTGGTGAGATTTCCGCCGGAGAGGTCGCCGTTCGTATAGATCCCGCGGCCGCCTTCTTCGCCGGCGTTGTTGTTGTTCTTGAAAACATTGTGATAGATGATCGCCGCGTTGGTCGAACTGTTGTTCGCCAGAAACATGCCCGACGTGTTGTTCTGGAAAATGTTGTCGAAGATATGCGTGCCGGAGTGATTCGGGCTGATCACCAGGCCGGCGCCCTGCGCCAGATCCTGACTGTTGGTGCCCGTGAACGTGAAGCCGTCTACGGTGACGTTGTCGGCATTGACAGAGACCGACGCACTGCGTGTCGTCCCGCCGAGCGAAATGCCGTTCATGATCGTTTCCGCGGCGCCAGCGCGCGCATTGCTGCGCGCATCCACGCCCGCCTGCGCCCCGCGCAACGTCAGCGACTTGCTGATTGAGATCCATTCCGAATACGTGCCGGGATCGACGTTGATCACGGCTCCCGCCGCGGCCGCATCGATCGCGGATTGGATTGTGCTGTAAACAGTAGGATCGCCCTGGATGTGTGCGGCCAGCAGTTGGCGGCGCTCCAGCGGTTCGTAAATGTGCCAGCGTTTCGAGACCTTCGCGCTCCGTCGTGATGTACGGCGAGACATGGACCCACTCCTTCCCGGCGCTGAGTAAACGAAGAGACCGCGCACCCGCAGCGGCTGCGTAAACCGACGCCAGTTTTTTTGCTGAACGAACGAGAAGTCCGGGCATCGCGCCCGGCACCCACAGACGGGGGACGAATATACGATAATCTCGGTAAGATGGAAGAATTCTGCGAATTTTGCACACTTTTCGTGCAAATTTCGCCCTTACCTTCCGCAAACTTTATCCGCTTTAACGCGCGCGGGTCGCAACATTAGAAGAAGCTGAAGCAAAGGTATGCGAAGGGCGCTGCGAAGAGGGGGCTATCAATGATGTCGAGCACGCCGCCAAAACCGGGAACAAGCTGCCCGCTGTCCTTTACGCCGGCGTCGCGCTTCATGAGCGACTCCAGCAGGTCGCCGGCTTGTCCGATTCCGCCGACGATGATGCCGAAGAGAAACGCCTTCCCCCAGTACGTGTGATGGTCGGCGCCGAACGCGCGATAGACGAGCGGCGCGAACGCCATGCCGACGAACCCCGCGGTGAGCATCCCGCAAACGAGGCCTTCCCACGTCTTGCCCGGGCTGAGCCAGGGGATGAGCTTGTGTCGACCGAGCGCGCGTCCGCCGAAGTACGCGCCGATGTCTGTCGATTTCACGACGAGCAGTAACATCAGCAACGATGCCGTGGAGCCCGTGAACCGCGAGCCATGCTTCACGCGAATCGCGACAAGAAACCACGCAAGCCCGCCGAGGTACATCGTTGCGAGGATCGTCCCCGCCATGCGCACGATCGCCTCTTGCGTCTCTTTGCGCGCCGCTCGTCGGAGCGCCGCGAGCAATGGCACGAACACAACAATAAATGCCAGCGTCGAAGCCGCGATGTCTTTGAACCGCGGGAATTGTGTGATGAACGCGTGCACGACAAGCAATCCCGTGCCCAGGATCGACACAGACCGGTAAGGCCGAATCTGCTCCGCTGCGAAGAGCTGCGCGAGTTCCACCGTCGCAATCGGCAGCACGAAGCAAAGAATGATCATCAACCCGACGCCACCCACGCCACCTTCGCGCCACTCCGGATGATGCAACGCCGTCCATCGCTGCGCATACGAATCCAGCCAAAGCAGCAGGAACAGCGCCCCGAGCATCATCGGCCCGTACGTCAAACGATTCTTCAGCGACTGTTCCATCCATTCTCCGCAAAGGTGGCGAGATTATGACCGGCGCGACGCGAATTTTGTAGGGGCGATCCCGGCGCGCCGGGACGTCGCCCTTCGACCTGCCTTCCGCTACATTTCCTGCGAATGAAGTTGTCGTCTCGTCATCGCCGCGCCTTGCTCACGATGTTCGGGATCGCCGCACTCACGGTTCTCGTCTATCTCCCCGCGATGACGGACGAGTTTTGCGTCTTCGATGACCCGTCGTACGTGACCGGCAACCCGTACGTCGCCACCGGACTGAAATGGGAAAACATCCGCTGGGCACTGACTCATCGCCATTCCGCAATGTGGCATCCGGTGACATCGATCTCCCACATGCTCGACGTGCAGCTCTTTGGCATGAATGCCCGCCCGCAGCACGCTGTGAATCTCGTGCTGCACATCCTCAACGCGAGTCTGCTCCTCGTCGCGCTTTGGCAGCTCACCGGCTCGTTTAATCGAAGCGCCGTCGTGTCCGCGCTCTTTGCGCTGCATCCACTTCACGTCGAATCCGTCGCGTGGATCTCCGAGCGAAAGGACATGCTCAGCGGACTGTTTTTTATGCTGACCCTGCTCGCGCACTCGAGCTACGCCCGCAAAGGCGGGGCGGGGCGATATCTGCTTGTGCTGCTGTGGTTCACGCTAGGAATGCTCAGCAAGCCGATGCTCGTGACGCTGCCGATCGTGCTGCTGATCCTCGATTACTGGCCGCTGAATCGCTTGAATTCGGCGGCGGATATTCGCAACGCGATCATCGAGAAGCTGCCGATGCTCCCGGTGATTCTCGTCATCGGAGTGGTCACTATTCACATGCAGCAGTCCGCCAATGCGTTTTATCCCGTCACGCTTCCGAATCGCATCGCCAACGCGTTCGTTTCCTACATGCGCTACATCGGCGACGTCTTTTGGCCGACGAAGCTCAGCATCTTCTACCCGCATCCCGGCGGCTGGCCGATCGCAATCACGGTATCTTCGATCCTCGCGCTGGTTGTGCTCAGCGCCTTCTTCTGGCTCGCGCGATCGCGATGGCCGTACCTGCTCATCGGCTGGCTGCTCTTCATCGTGATGCTCCTCCCGGTGATCGGCGTGATCCAAGTCGGCGTGCAATCGATGGCGGATCGATACATGTACCTCCCGTTCATCGGCCTCGCGATCGCGGTCGTTTGGTTTGTGTCCGATCGACTGAAACCATCGCTCCGAAGTTCGGCCGCGATGGTCTCGATCCTTCTTTGTCCATTGCTCACCTGGAATCAGGCAAGTTATTGGCGGACGAACGAAGAGCTCTTCACGCACGCGCTCGATGTGATCGGCGAAAGCGCCTACATGCGAAACAACCTCGCCGCCGCCCTATGGATGCACGGCCGACAAGCCGAAGCAATCGCCCAGCGCGAGCGCGTAGTGGAACTTTCCCCCGGTGCCGCCGAATCTCATCGCGCGCTCGGTATGGATTATTTAGCCGTAGGGCGATTCAACGAAGCGCGCGACCAACTAGAACAAGCCCTCGCGATCGAACCCGAGAATCCCGCGATCTATCTCAACCTCGCCCAGTATTTCCAACAGATAGGAAACATCCCCAACGCCATCGCGACATTACAGGAAGGCGCGCGTCGTGTCCCCAACTCACAAGAGATCAAAGACGCGCTCAAAGCTTTGAATCGATAATGGTGGCACAGACATTCCTGTCTGTGATGCGGCGGTGTAATCATCGACGCATGTCGTCCGTCGAGCACGCCGTCCGATCACCGACAAGAATGTCGGTGCCACCAGAGAAGCGTATCACTTCCGCAACGTATTGGTGTGATCCAGCGCCCCAAACCGCCGATTGCGCTTTGAGAATTCGCGGATCGCATTGTGCAGATCCGGCACATCGAAGTCCGGCCACAACACATCGCTCACACACAACTCGGCGTAGCTGATCTGCCAGAGAAGATAATTGCTCACGCGCATCTCGCCGGCGGTGCGAATGAGCAGATCGGGGTCGGGCATCCCGCCGGTGTAGAGGTGATCGGAGATCGCGGCTTCGTCGATCTCCTCCGGCGACAAATCACCTTGCTGCACTTTCCGCGCGATCGCGCGAACCGCATCGGTGATCTCCGCCCGGCTTGAATAGTTCAGGGCGAGAACGAGCGTCAGGCCGTCGTTGTTTTTCGTCTCTTCCAGCGTGATGTTCACCTCGTCCAGCACCGGATCCGGCAGATTATCCAGCCGCCCGATCTGCGCAAACTTGATGTTGTTCTCCATCATCGTGGCGCGTTCGGTCCGCAGATATTCGACGTACATCTGCATGAGGAACCCGACCTCATCCACGGGGCGCTTCCAGTTCTCTAGGCTGAACGAGTAAAGCGTGAGATAGTCCGGCCCGCCGTGCTCCTTGCGCAGCCGCGCGCACTCCGTCACGATCCGCCGAACGGTCTTCGCGCCTTCCTGGTGCCCGCGAACGCGCTCCAGTCCGCGCTGCACCGCCCACCGACCGTTGCCGTCCATGATGATTGCGATATGCCGCGGAAATTTCTGTGGGGGGACGTCGCTGATGTCGTTCTTCGAATCCGCCATTGAGTTCAAGACTCCAAGAAGGTGTACCAATTCCCGCAGTACGCCTTGTAATAACGTCCGTTTACATTCACACCGAGCGGCAAAGCTTGAGAACTATACGCCAGGCCTTGGGTATCAAGCCAATGCTCCCCGACGAGCGTATAGAAGCAAACCCCACCCGGGATCTTCTGCGGATGATGAATGTCGATGAAGTTCAACGAAGGCTCTGCGACGGAACTTACCGACGGGCTCTGCTCGATCCCTTGTGCCCATCGCTCGAGCGCCGGCCGTGAGAGCCAGAACTGCAGATGAAACACCGGCATGAACCCTGCGAAAAGTCCGAACACAATCACTGGCGAAATCGTCCACTGCAACCAGCGGACTCCTCGCAACCGTGAGCGTAACGCAAGGATTCCGGAGATCAGCCAGATCGCGCCGAGCAGCAGCCACGTCACGAACACGATCACGCCCATCACAAAAAGCGCTTCACCAGGAAGGCAGCGCTCGAGCCAACCCCCGGCAGCCATGAGAATCGCTAGCACGACAACCACTGCGTGAAAAGCGAAACCGGGCGGATTCAGAATGCTCCGCCGCCCTCGCATTGATTTCACCGCTGCTGAATCGTCCATCGCGCTCCGGTTACTGCGCCACCGTTTGCGGTTGTCCCGCCTGTTTCGCCTCTTCCACGTGAATCAAATGATACTCATACGCATCCACCAGCGCCTGCCATGATGCCTCGATCACGTTGCCGCTCACACCGATCGTGCCGAAGAATTCTTTCTTGCCATTGCCTGAATCTCTCCGGCATTCGATCACCACGCGCACCGCTGCGGCGGTTTCATCCTTTGAATTGATCACGCGCACCTTGTAGTCAATCAGATGCACATCATCTATCGCCGGATAATGCGACTGCAGCGCCCGCCGCAGCGCCGAATCCAGCGCATTCACGGGGCCGTCGCCCTCCGCCACGCAATGCTCCGTCTCGCCGTTCACGACGAGCTTCACCGTCGCCTCCGCCACCGGCTCCTTGTCCTCCACCTTCAGGATCACCACGCGATAATGTTCGAGCGTGAAGAACTTGCGATACCGCTTGATCTCCTTGCGAAGCAGCAGCTCAAAACTCGCCTCCGCCGCTTCAAACTGAAACCCCGCGTTCTCAAGGTCCTGCACCTTCCCCAGCGCCTTGCGCAGCGTTTCCTTATCGTTCTCGATCTCGAACTTTCGCCCGGCCTTGGCGGCGATGTTGCTCGCGCCGCTCATTTCGCTGATCAGGATCTTTCGGTTGTTTCCTACAGATTCGGGCGAGATGTGCTCGTATGTGCTCGCGTCCTTCTGCACCGCGTGCACGTGCATTCCGCCTTTGTGCGCGAAGGCACTGGCGCCCACGAATGGTTGACCGTTCGCGAGGTTCATGTTCGCCGTCTCATACACAAACCGGCTCGCCTCGGTGAGATGCTGCAGCGTTCCCGGCCGCAGGCAGTCGAACTTGTACTTCAGCTGCAAATTCGCCACGAGCGGGATCAGATCCATGTTCCCGCAGCGCTCGCCCACGCCGTTCATCGTCCCTTGCGCATGATCCGCACCCGCCATTACCGCCGCCAAACCATTCGCCAGCGCCACGCCCGAATCGTTGTGCGTGTGAATTCCCACGACCGCGTTCGATCGCTTCTTCACTTCGCGCACGGCTTCCGCGACAAACTCCGGCATGCTTCCGCCGTTTGTGTCGCACAAACACAACACCGCCGCGCCCGCCTTTTCAGCAGCTTCCAAAGTCTTCAGCGCATACTCCGGATTGCTCCGGTACGTGTCGAAGAAATGTTCCGCGTCGTAAACAACCTTCCGCCCCTCGCTCACCATCAGCGCGATCGAATCGCCGATCATCGCCAGGTTCTCTTCCAGCGACACCGACAGCACATGCTGCACCTGGTAATCGCTCGTCTTGCCGACGATCGTGATCACCGGCGTCTGCGCCGCCAGCAGCGCCTTCATCCCCGGATCTTCACTCGCCTTGATCCCGCGCCGCCGCGTCATGCCAAACGCCGAAATCTTCGCGCTCTTCAACCCAAGATTCCGCACCTCCCGAAAGAACGCCTCATCCTTCGGATTCGAAAGTGGAAACCCGCCCTCGATGTAATCCACCCCCAGTTCATCCAGCTTCTGCGCAATCTGCAGCTTGTCCTGAAGCGAAAGATTAAACCCTTCACCCTGCGTTCCATCGCGAAGGGTGGTGTCGTAGATTTCGATGCGGCGTGCGTGGCTCATGCGTCACCTAATGCCAAAACGATCAACCCCAAAACGAAAAAACCCTGCCACCGAAGGGCAGGGCGTCGATCTTAACCATTACACGAAACGAAAGCCCTACCCGTATTTTCTCGGGATAATAATGCGCCGGGCGATCGTAGTCGCGGTTTTCATGGGAGCCATATCATAGCGTGCGAAGGCGGGGGATCAAGCTGGGCAGTCATCACGTGGACCTGAATCGCCCCCTCGTCATAACAATGATGATGAGAAGCAGCATCAGAATGTGCGGGAGCTCGATGTACAGAGCGGCGTCGATCGACGAAAGCAAACCGATCAGACCCTCCGACCTCTGTCTGGAGATCAACGTTGTCCAGAAGCTATAGGGTGGTGAAAAGAGCAGAATCCCCTCGCAAATCAGCATGCCTATTGCAAACCTTGCGACCCATTTCTGCGCCGGTGTGGACCTGTTCAAAACCGCAAGGGACGCAATCCCCATCAACGTTCCACAGACGGCATTGAACAGATCGGCGAAAACTGCAACGAGGTTCCGCCACATCGCGCCACCGCTGTAATAAAGCGTCAGCGATGGGAGCATATGCAACCGCTCAATTAACCGCAGAAGCTCGAACAGCGAGAACAACAGCGTAACCAGCGCGGTGAGGTATAAAACACGTGCCCAGTCCTCGAGCGCGAACTCGGCATAGCGAAGCGGGCCGGGATACGGATTTTCCGAGTGAATGGTTTCACTTTCGGATGACTGGGTCGGCATGATGTAAAGATAACTCGCGAGCGCCGAATCCCCTAAGCCAGTCGAGCAGGCTGGGATTCATCCCACCATCCGCGAAGGGTCCGCCACCCTCGCCGTTCCGCATTCCGGGCATCTCTCCGGCGTGGCGCGGAGGTCGTAGCCGCAGACCGGACAGCAGCCTACCGTCCCTCGCCTGCGACGGCGGATGACGACGACTGTGAACGCCAGCGGCGTAATGAGCGTCGCAATCATCACGAACCAACACGGGATGGTCACCACGTTTGCGATCCCAATCTGCGTCGACAACCGATTCGCACTTGGCGCTGCCGGCCCTTTGTCGTACCTGAAGCCAAGAAAGTTGCGCTGGACCTGCGGATTGCCTGTGCCGGGCGAGAGCACGTCGATAACGATCGACCCCGCGTAGGACCCCGCGACGAAGACGCGCGGCGAGGTGACGGGCTTCTGCGGCACGACCGTGGAACTGAAAGGGATCACCGCGCTCACCGCCCAAGCAATGGCTGTCGCCACGCACAACACCAGCGATACCACTGCTCCAATCTTGAAAAGCCTGTGCAGCATACTCATTCTTCGTTAGTCCTCGGAACTTATGGCGACAGGACGGACACGACCTTCATTCGAACAACAAATCAGATCCCATCGCCGGATGGGTTTCGCCGGCCTTTAGCCAACTCGATCACGAGCCAGATCCCGCTGCCGACGACGCCCCAGAAGACGGCGTTGCAGGCGGCCAGCGTCAGCGCGCGGTGGCTATAGACGTATTCTCCGGAGATCTCATAGGAATTGCGCTCCGGGAACAGCAACATGAAGGGGAAGCGCTCGACCTTCCAAAGCAAGTCCGTTGCGCCAGCGCCGTTCCCGCTGAGCGTGTTGATGTGCGATTCAACGACCAACGTGTAGAGGGTCGCATAGATCGCGATGAAAACCAAACCGCAGAGGATGCACCTTCGGACGATCTTCAACTTCAATCAACCTCCTGAATATCGAAAACGAGATTATGCCGGAAACGATCGCGGGCAGAAGAAGGCTTTAAACGAAAGAGGGGAAAATCCTTGAGTTGAACCAACGATCCGCCGCTTGCGGCTTAGCGGAGAGTCGAGCGGCTTTTCATTTTCGCTAAGCCGCGAGCGGCGGCTTACTTCCCATCTCACCGTAATCGTTCCTTCATTCGTGGTAGGTGCAGGAGTAGGAATACTTCCCCGCCTTCTCGAACTTCTGTTCGAACGTGTCGCCCTCCCCAAGACAAAAGCGGTCATCCGGTCATCCTGATTCTTCGCCATGGGTACATGTTCGAAAGGCCGCTTTTTGCGAGAGGCGTAGCGGTGATTACATTGGCATCCATATATTTCGCCGTGGCGGGCGTCATGGCGCCGCGAAAGCGCTAATGAACATCCGCGGCGCGGCCGTGGGGCGGACCATTGAATACTAGCCTTTTGCGGTCACAATTCGGGGAATCGGGTGGACTGGGCAGGATGAAAACAGTAACGTTTCTGGCGTCAAGTCTTTTCGTACACCGTCGGAAAACCGAGAGGTCAGCGATTCTTCTTTGAACGGGAGGAGAGATGCGGCTGTCGAAGTGGGTCATCGGCGCGGCGTTCCTGGGGGCGACGGCGGCGCACGGGGCGATGGTGGATTTCGGCTATACGGGAGCGGCGCAATCGTTCATGGTGCCAACGGGTGTGACGTCCCTGCACGTTTCCTTGTGGGGCGCCGGTGGCGGATCGGCTTTCGGGAGCGTCACGGGTGGCGGCGGCGCCGGCGCCTATGTGACCGGTGACTTGAGCGTGACGTCGGGCGAGTCGTTAACGCTGATCGTCGGCGGTGGTGGTGAAACCGGTGCGGGCACCGGTGGTTTCGGTGGCGGTGGCAACGGCGGGGCCGGAGGGGCCGGGATCAATGGTCCCTCTCCAAACGGCGCGGGCGGGGGTGGGCTGTCGGGCATCTTTTCTTCTTCCACGATCATCGGTGCGAACGCACTGGTCGTCGCCGGCGCCGGTGGCGGCAATTCGGCCGCCGGTACGCAGGGCGCGCTGCCCACGCTCCCGGCGGGTGATGGCTCAAACTTGAATGGTGGCGCGGGGGGCGACGGCGGATTTGGCCTCGCCGGTGGCTTTGGAGGCGGCGGCGCGGGCGGAGGATACAACGGAGGGACGGCGGGCCTGTCGGGCGGGCCTGGTATCCCCTTCGGAGGAGACGGCACGGATGGCGGGCCGGCCGGGTCTTTACTGACGGCCCTGATCAACAGCGGCGCGAGCGCCGCGCCTGCGGACTCCCTGGCTGTCGGAACTTCCGACCCCAATTACGTCTCGGGCACTGGCGGCGGCGGTGCGCTCGGCACCGCTGGCCAACCGGGCGAAATCATCCTCCTCTGGAATAGTATTCCCGAGCCCACGTCCGCGACGCTGCTGGCAGTTCCTGCGATCGCCGCGTGCTTGCGCCGGCGACGCGTCAAGCGAAAAGCGAACTGAGCGCCATCTTATACCGTTCCCATTCGATACGCGCGCAGAAGTGCAGACCTGCAGGGTGCGCTTCAGCGCAGGGTTATTTCCTTTCCTCTGCGCGCACAGTAATTTGCGCGCGCATTTGTAGAGTCCGCTGCAGGGGACGGGCTATTTCTTCGGTTCGAAAAGGCGAATAACCGCTCCGCTGAAGCGGACCCTACAATAGGCATCACGCAGCGCGCGAATTAAGTCCGCCATAAGGAACTGAGATTCCTGACCCGAGTTGCAGACACCGCGCTTACTTCCCATCCTTCACCGTAATCGTCCCCTTCATTCGCGGATGGTACGAGCAGGTATAGGAATACTTCCCCGTCTTTTCGAACTTCTGTTCGAACGTGTCGCCATTCCCAAGGTTGCCGGATTTGAATCCGCCTTCCTTCTGCTTGCAGGTCACGGTGTGATCGCGGTCGTCTTCGTTCGTCCACTTCACCGTTTCGCCGACCTGGATCTCGAGCTTGTCGGGATCAAACGCCATGTCCTTGATCTTCACGTCGTGTGTCTTGTCCTTGTCGTCGGATTTCTTGTCGGATTTGTCTTTCTCTTTGGCGCTGACCAGCGCCACGCACAGCGCCGTTGCAATCAGGAGAGTCATCATCCGACACGATCTGGACATCATCGCTCCATCCATTCAGACACATCACGAAGGCAAACGTCGAGTACGATCCGCCCTCGTTCTCCGCTTGCGGATTCGCAGATCGAACGCGACATTATCTGCGAAACCGCAAGCGGGTGACGAGATTAACCGCTATCCGGCGCCGTCTCATTCCAATCAGACCTTACTATATCGTAGAATCGAGCACGAATTCTTTGCCAGATCAAAACGAGCGATTCATGTCCGAGAAAATCATCCGGGATCCTGTCCACGACGTGATCGCCTTTCGGCTTGATCGGCCGATCGATCGGCTGCTGTTCAATCTGGTGAACTCGGCGGAGTTTCAACGGTTGCGCCGGATCCGCCAGTTGGGTATGGCGTCGCTGGCGTATCCGGGGGCGGACCATTCGCGCTATAGCCACAGTCTCGGCGTGATGGAAACCGCCCGCAAGATGCTCGAACAACTCTCGCGTTCGTTCTATATCGATGCCGAGCGTCAAACCGTGTGCCTCGCGGCCGCGCTGTTGCACGACCTCGGGCATGGTCCGTTCAGCCATGTGTTTGAGCGCGTGAGCGGATCGCATCATGAAGACGTGACGCAGCGGATCATTCTCGATCCGAAGACGCAGGTGAACCAGGCGCTCATCGAGCACGACCGCGAGCTTCCGCGGATGGTCGTCGATCTGATGCGCTGCCATCCCAAACGCACATTCATCTGCGATATTCTCTCGAGCCAGCTCGACGCGGATCGGCTCGATTATCTCCTGCGTGACAACCACATGACCGGCAGCCGCTATGGCGACTACGACCTCAGCTGGTTGCTGCACGCGCTCACGATCGACGAGAAGAGCGATCGCCTCGCCGTCACGTGGAAGGGCGTGAGCGCGGTCGAGGCGTATCTGCAGTCGCGATACCACATGTATCGCAACGTGTACTTCCACAAGGTCGTACGCAGCGCCGAAGGCATGGTGAAGCTGGCGCTGCAGCGCGCGAAACGATTAGCGGTGCAGGACCGATTGACCTGGCCGGTGCGGGATGAATCGGTCTACAAAGCGCTGCTTGCGCAGCCGCTGCGGCCGGATGAGTTCCTGGAGATGGACGACATCACGGTGATGCACTGCTTCAAGATCTGGTCGAAAAGCGACGACGCGATTCTGGCGAAGCTGTGCAACGGGCTGCTTTATCGCAATGTTTATAAGTCGATCGATCTATCGCGCGTCGCGGACCCGGATCGCGCCGCAGCCATCGTCAAGCGCGCGGAAAGTGCGGTTGCAGATGCGGGCGGTGATTCGACCTACGAAGTGTTCTACGACGAGCTCGCGGAGACGGGATACGAAGTGCCGATCGCGGGCGATCCCGATTCGCCGAGCGAGATTCTCATTGTCGATCGATCCGGCCACGCGCGCGATTTCGCGCAGATCTCCCCGCTCGTGCAGGCGCTCAACCAGCAGTTGATGTTCCGAAGATTACACGTCACCGCCGAATATCGCGATCTCGTGCAGAAGGCGATCACGCCGTTGTTGTAGGTGCGACGCCTGCGTCGCGGTCGACGCAGTCGACATCATTCGATGCCGCGCATCGACGCGATGCAGGCGTCGCACCTACTTCGTTCAACTCCCCGTCGATGTGTAATGCCGCACGCCGATCTTCCAGAACTGCAGCGCGATCGTCAGAAACACCACGCCCGCCAGCGGTGAGAGCCATTGAACGACCTGGGGCGTGTGGAGCGGATCCGGGCGGCCCATGATGGCGATGGCGGGAAGATAGTTCGCGCATCCGAGCGGCACGATGAGGAGGAAGAATTTGCGAAACCATCCGCGGTAGATCGCCAGCGGATATTCCGATGCGGCCTCGCCGCCGTAGGTGAAGGCGTTCATCATCTCGAGCGTTTCGGTCGTCCAGAACGTGATCGTCGCCTGGATGACGACGATGCCCATGAACAGGCAGACGCCGCCAACGAATGCCGCGAGCAGCAGCGACACTTTCGCAAACGTCCAGTCGATCGGGAGGGAGACAATCGCCCACACGAAGACGATAAGGCCCTGAAGAAATCGTCCGACGCGTTTCAGCGTTAATTCTTGCCCGAGCAATTGCAAAACGGTCGATCGCGGGCGTACGAGCAGCCGATCGAAATCGCCGGCTTTGACGATATCGCCGAACATGTCGAACCCTTTCGCGAGCGCGTCCGCGGTCGCGAAGATCATCGAGATCAATCCGTACAGCATGCCGACTTCCGCCAGTTTCCAACCGCGGAGATTGCCGAAGCGGTGGAAGAGCGCCCAGATGCCGAGGAATTCGATCGCGGTCACGAGCAGGTGGCCGAGCGATTGCATGATGAAGCTCGCGCGGTACTGGATCTGCCCGCGAAGCGAGAGGCCGATATAGCGGAAATAAAGTGCGATCGCGTTCATCGGTCATCCGTCCCGGTTCACCCACCTTGTACGACCATGCGTTGCGTGAGATGCGACAACCACCATCGGCCGAGCAGCACGAGCATCGCGACCCAGATCCATTGATGCAGCATCAGCCAGACGAGATCGCGCGCAGGAATATTGCCGGAGTACAAACGAAACGGCAGGTCGACCATCCCCGCGAAGGGAAGCGAGCGGAAGATCCATTGCGACCACGCGGGAAAGAGCGGCAGCGGGATGACCATTCCGCTGCCGACGATGACGAGCGTGACGGCGATGACGGTCAGACCATCGACGCTCATGGTCCAGAGCACCGCGAGATTCACCAGCATCGTAAACGCGCAGCTGAGCGCGATCGCGCCGACGACGACGATTGCGAATGCGAGCCCGCATGCAACGGACGGCGGTGGAATGAGCCGCCATTCGCCGAGGCCAATCAATGGCAGGACGAACATTGCGAAAATCGTCATCGGAATGCAGCGCAAGAGTGTCGGGGCGGTGCGGATCGCGATGGAGCGCGCGTACCACATTCCGTAGAGATCGATCGGCCGGGCGAGTTCGTATGCGACCGACCCAGTGCGCACCATGCTGCGCACTTCGGGATCCGCATTCCACGGCAGGATCGCGAGCAGCGCCTGCCCGAGCCAGACGTACGCGGCCATTTCCGGCAGATTCATCGGCGACGCGCCGGTGTTCGAGCGATAAAACGCTTCGAGCACCATGATGCGCACGAAACCCCAGAAGCTCTGCGTGAAGATCCCCGCCACCGCCGCGGCGCGGTATTGCAGGAGCATCCGGAACCGCGTGCTGATGACCGCCCAGTAGCGTCTCATCCGCGGCCCTCCGCATAAAGCTTCGCGATGATCGTTTCGATCGGCGGATTCTCGACGAAGAGATCGTGCACGGCATGTTTCTGCGTGATCCGCCCAATCAGCGCCGCCGGTGAAATCCGCTGCGGGTCAAACGACATGCACACGCGTTGCCCCTCGCGGCGGATGAGCGTCACATCCGGATCGTCGATCGCGCCGTTCGCTTCAGCGAGGTCCACCGTCAACCACCGCTCGCGGGTCACGCGATTGCGAAGATCGGCGAGCGTGCCGTCCGACAGAATCTTCCCATCTCCGATCACGATCACGCGCGTGCACAGCGCCTCGATGTCGTCCATGTCGTGCGTGGTCAGGATCACGGTTACGCCGCGCTCACGATTGAGGCGCTTAACGAAGTCTCGCACAGCAAGCTTCGAGACCGCATCGAGCCCGATCGTCGGTTCGTCGAGAAACAAGATCGGCGGGGCGTGCAGAAGCGACGCCGCCAGGTCGCAACGCATCCGCTGGCCAAGGCTGAGCTGGCGCACGGGGGAGTCGAGCAGCTTCTCAAGATCGAGAAGCGCGATCAGCTCATCGCGATGCTTGATGTAGTCGCTCTGTGGAACGCGATAAATGTCGCGAAGCAGTTCGAACGATTCGATGACGGGCAGATCCCACCACAGTTGCGTCCGCTGGCCGAAGACCACGCCGATGTGCGCGACGTGTTCGATGCGGTTCTTCCATGGCGTTCGGCCAATTACTTCGCATCGACCGGCGGACGGCACGAGAATGCCGGAGAGGATTTTGACCGTCGTCGATTTGCCCGCGCCGTTCGGGCCGATGTAGCCGACGAGTTCACCGGCTTCGAGCGAAAATGAGACGCCGTCGAGCGCCCGCACTTCGCGATGCTTGCGCGCAACGACACCCCTGATCGCGCCGAGCAGCCCCGCCTGTCGCTCCGCGATGTGAAATGCCTTCGCCAGATTTTCGACGACAATCTGCCCCATACCCGCCTCCATTCTCCGCATGCGCGCAGAAGCAACCGGGCGAGTCGCGGAAGCGACCGTCCGTTGCGCTGCGTGTAGCCGGCGCGCTGCTCGCCGTTCGTGCACAATCACGGCGAGCAAGCTCGCCGGCTAAACAATACAGAGAAACGCGCCTGAAGAAAACTACGCGCGCTCGGGGAACGCGACCGTGCGGGACGATTTGCCTTGTTCCTGGAGATACGTCATGAGAAGCGCCGCATAACTGGCGCTCACGATCGGGCGTGCGGAAAGATGCAGAAGCTCGCGGATCTTTTGAATCGTTTCTTCCTTCGGTCCCTCGATCTCGACGAAACAACCGAGGTGCGGAAGTTCATCGAGCTCGACGAGGCAGCCTTCGAGCTTCCATGTTTCGCGCCGCTTTTCGAAACGCAACACTTCGTGGTACCCGAGGCGATCGAGCAGCGCGACCGCGTCCTTGCCACTCAGCACGCCGACTTCCAATTCGTCGCGGCTTTTGAACTTTCCCTGCTGCCGCGGACCTTTGAAGGTGATGATGAACTTTTCCGGCTCGTCGCCGGAGGTTGAACGCTTGTGGCGAAGGCGCAGCCCCTGGTCGGCGGCCAGAAGCGAGCGGTCGTCGGTGTCGAAGAAGACATTGGTTTCGATTGCGTTGCCGATATGCGTGGCGCCGGCGCTCTTGAGCCGCTCGCGCACCTGCTCGAAATCGTTCACCTTCAACTTCGCTTCAATCTCAACGGGCATTTCGAATCCATTCCGCGCACGGCGTCTATGTCATCCTGAGCGAAGCGAAGGATCTCGAAATCGAGAGCTGCGTTCGATCCCGAGATTCTTCGCTTCGCTCAGAATGACAGACCACGCGAGTCGCAAGTTATCCCACAACGAAATTCACCAGCTTCTTCGGCACGTACAACTTCTTCTTGATCGATTTCCCTGCGATCCACGGTTGAACCTTTTCGCTCTTCTCTGCTGTCGAGAGAATGCTCGGCTCATCGGCATCCGCGGCAACAGTGATCTTGTCGCGGAGTTTTCCGTTCACCTGTACCGGCAGCTCCATCGTCGATTCCGTCAGCTTCGCGGAATCATATGTTGGCCACGGGCGATGCGTCAGCGTTTTGGTGTGGCCGAGATGCGCCCACAGTTCCTCCGCGACGTGTGGCGCGAACGGCGAGAGCATCAGCGTCAGGTTCTCCGCCAGCTCGCGAGGAACTTCGCTCATGCCGGTGATCTCGTTGTTCAGCTTGATCAGTTCCGCGATGGCGACATTGAAGCGCATCGCATTAATGTCCTCCGCCGCCTTTTTGATGGCGCGGTGCATCATGCGGTCAAGCGCCTCGGGAATCGGCGCATCGACAATCTTCACGACGCGATTGTTTTCCTCATCGCCGACGACGTTGCGCCAGACGGCGTTGAGGAACCGTACCATCCCGATGATGTCGCGCGTGTTCCACGGCTTCTGCATTTCGAGCGGCCCCATGTACATCACGTACAGCCGCAGCGCGTCGGCGCCGTAATCGCGAACGAGATCGTCGGGATTCGCCACGTTCCCTCGCGACTTGCTCATCTTGAAGCTGCGCGCGTCGACGCGGATGTTGGGGTTCGACTTCAGGCGATAGCCGTCGGTCGATTTTTCGACCTCGTCTTCGCTCACGCGCTTGCCGGTGACCTTCTGTCCGCCGACTTTCGTGAATGCCTGCATCGTCACGCCCGCTTCGGTCGCTTCTTCGGCGATATCGCGCAGGTCGGAAGCGCTGATTGCCTCGCCAGCGTCGGTGTAAAACGCATGATATTCCTGCTCGCCGAGAATGAGACCCTGGTTCACCAGGCGCATGAAGGGCTCAGGGGTCGAGATATAGCCAAGATCGAATAGAATTTTGTGCCAGAAGCGCGAATAGAGCAGGTGCAGCACCGCGTGCTCGACCCCGCCGACGTACAGATCCACCGGCATCCAGTACTGCTCTTTTTCCGGATCGACGAAGCGATCCGGGTTCTTGGGATCGCAATAGCGCAGGTAATACCAGCACGAACCCGCCCACTGCGGCATCGTGTTCGTCTCGCGCGTGAACGCTCCGCTGTCGGTGTTCACGGTGAGCCACTCCTTCGCTTTCGAAAGCGGCGGCTCGGGCGTACCCGTCGGTTTGAAATCGCTCAGCTCGGGCAGCTTCAGCGGCAGCTCGGCTTCGGTGATCGCGAAGGCATCGCCGTCCTTGTTCAGCATGATCGGGAACGGCTCGCCCCAATACCGCTGCCGCGAGAAGAGCCAGTCGCGGATCTTGTATTTGACCGATCGACGCGCCACGCCTTCGGCATCGAGTGCCGCGATGATCTTTTCCTTTGCCTGGTCCGTCGGCAGATCGTTGATCACATCGGAATTGATCGCGATGCCTTCGCCTTCGAACGCGCGATCGTTTGGCGCTTCCCCACTTCGCGGTCGGACAACGGGCTTAATCGGCAAATTGAACTTCTTCGCGAAGTCCCAGTCGCGCTGATCGTGCGCAGGCACCGCCATGATCGCACCGGTGCCGTAGCCCATCAGCACGTAATCGGCGATGTAGATCGGGATCTTTTCGCTGTTCACCGGGTTGATCGCAAAGGCGCCGGTGAAGACGCCGGTCTTGTCCTTCGTCTCCATCATCCGATCGCGGTCGCTTTTGCCCGCGATCATCGTGCGATACGCCTCGATCGTTTCGCGGTGCGTCGGCGCGGTGATGCGATCGACCAGCGGATGCTCGGGCGCGAGCACCATGTATGTCGCGCCATAGAGTGTGTCGGGTCGCGTGGTGAAGACGGTGATCGTTGGCACATCCTCTTCATCGCTTGCGCTTGGAGGAGAAATCGCTTGCGGTTCCGATCCCTGGGCCGCTTTTACACCCGTCGGCGAGGTGAGGCTGGCCGGATCGATTTCGAAATCGACTTCGGCGCCGACGCTCTTGCCGATCCAGTTTCGCTGCATTTCCTTGAGCGATTCCGGCCATTCGAGCAGATCGAGATCCGCGATCAGTCGCTCCGCGTACGCGGTGATGCGCAGCATCCACTGGCGCATCGGGCGGCGCTCGACCGGGAATCCGCCGACTTCCGATTTGCCGTCGATCACCTCTTCATTCGCCAGAACCGTGCCGAGGGCTGGGCACCAGTTCACAGGCACTTCGTCCATGTACGCGAGGCGCTGGCCATCGATGATGTCGCGCTTCTCCGCCGGCGAGAGCTCGCTCCATTTGCGAAAGACGTTCACTTCGCCGGTGATTGCCTCCAGTCCGTCCGGCGTCGGATTTTGCACGACCTGCCCATCCGGCGCGACAACGTAATTGCCGTTGAACAACTCGTTCTCCAGGTGCGAAACCGGCATCGCTCGCTGCTGGAACGAGTCGAAATAGCTGTTGAAGATCTGCAAGAAGATCCACTGCGTCCATTTGTAATAGCCGGGATCCGTCGTATCGATTTCGCGGTCCCAGTCGTAGCTCATGCCGAGCATCTGAATTTGCCGGCGGAAGTTCGCGATGTTCTCCTCGAGCATCACGCGCGGATGCCGATTCGTCTTGATCGCAAACTGCTCCGCAGGGAGGCCGAAGGCGTCCCAGCCGGTGGGATGCAGAACGTTGAAGCCCCGCATGCGGCGAAAGCGCGCCGTGATATCGGTGGCGGTGTAATTCTCGACGTGGCCAACGTGAAGGCCCGCGCCGCTGGGATACGGGAACATATCAAGCACGTAGCTTTTCGGCATCCCGCCAGCGTCCCGGGGATCGAGCGCGCGGAACGATTTATTTTCGATCCAATACTTCTGCCACTTCTTTTCAATCACGGTGAAGTTGTAAGGCATAGTCCGGAGATGATACGGCCAAGTGCTTCGGATGTCAGTGTGCGCATTTGGTTTGTGCCTGCAGGCCACGGCTTGTTAAGATCCTGTGCACACACATATAGGAAGGGCGGGCATGAACTACACCGAGATTCGCACCCTGATGCACGACTCCGACAGCTATGCAGCAATCGAAGCGATTGCAAATTGCGGCGACGCGCTCACCGCTGCAAAGTTATACCTGTCGGCAGCGACCGATCTTTATTGGAAGGCTAAAGATCTGCCCGGGGTGATCGCGATCGGCGCAGCGGGCGTGACGTTCAGCTTGACGAAATCGCTCATCGAGCAGGACAACGCCACCGCCGAGCAACTGCGCGGCACCGCGAAGGCGATCAGCTACAATCTCGGCAGCTTTTGCTGGCCAGGTTGGGTCGAGCCGGGAATCGAGATTAGCAAGAAGGAATGCGCCTTCGGCCACGACGCCGCGAAGTGCAACCTGCGCCTCGCAATCGAACTGAAGCGTCCGCCCAAAGCGATCGGCAATGCGTATTGGCTCGTCGCTGCGTACGAGCTCGCCAATTGCGACTTCGAAGCCGCCGGGAAGACATTCGATACCGCTCACACCACCTTCGGCGATGAACAGGCGATGGCCCTGATGGCCGGAGGCTATCGCGAACTCGCGAAGCATCTGCACTCGAATTCGAACGCGTCGCACCTTGAATCGGCCAAATCCGCACTTCTCGCCGAAGGCTCCGACGACGGAAAGGCTTTCGCGGAGCAGTTGACCACCGTCGAAGCCGCGCTTCGAACCTGGTACGTTCAATAATCGCGATCGTGTAGGGTGCGCGTCAGCGCCCCGGTTATGCGCGGTCGAAATAATAAACGGTGCGCGGAAGCGCACCCAACAAAATGCTACAAT
>JAICIO010000048.1 GCA_025924315.1 Phycisphaerae bacterium | reverse complement strand
TGCGCTGAAGCGCACCCTACGAAGTCGGATGTGAATCCGCGGGGAGTTCCTTCGGCGCTTCGGTCGCCGGTCCGGGCAGGCGCTTGTCGTCCGCTAAAATCTCGGCAACGTAGCTTTTGATGCGTTCGTCGTTCAGCAGCTGGCTCATCAGCACCCTGCGATAGCCCGCCGAGCGCATTTGTTCTTTCAGCGCGTCGGTGCGCTCCTGCTTGAGCTTTTCGTTTTGCGAATAGAGCGCTTCTTCAAGGGCTTCGTTCTCGAGCAGCAGCGCGTACATGGCATCGGCACGCTTTCCGCCGGTGTTGAACAGGCCACCAAAGCCGGCGGCCTTTTTGCGGTAATCTTCGACACGCTCATTGAGCGTTTTCACCTGCTCGTGCAGGCCCGCATTTTCCTGTTTCAGGTTCGCCAGTTCCTGCTCGTATAGCGATTTGAAGCTCTTCTGGGCGGTGAACAGGTCCTGCTCCTTCGATGCGATGAGCTTCGACGCCGCGAGCGTGCCGATCCATTTGCCGACGCGATAGCCGATGATGAGCAGGACAATCCCCGCGAGGCAGTACAGAATGATGTCGAGCGTTGGGTTCGTTGTATGCGGCATAACGTCGCCAGTTTAACCGTCGGGCGTGTTTCAGCACACCGTTGTATTCAATCCCGGATGATGTGCTGAAGCACACCCTACAAGAATCGCGCCGCTTCTCCTATCATTTGCTCGCTTCACTGGAGACTCTGCACGTGCGGAAACCATTTGTCGAAACTCTTCGCGATCGTGTTGTCGTGCTCGACGGCGCGATGGGCTCGAATCTGCAATGCCGCACGCTGCATGTGCACGATGACTGGATGGGCCACGAGAACGCATCCGAAGTGCTCAACCTTTCCCGGCCGGACGTCATCCAGGAGATCCACGAATCGTTTCTCGCGGTCGGATGCGACGGCGTCGAGACGAATAGCTTCAACGGCAGCGCGAACGATCTTGAAGAAGCGGATCTTTCCAAGCGCGCCGAAGAGGTCAACCGCCTCGCGGCGCAGATCGCGCGAAAAGCGTGCGACAAATTCGAAACGCCTGATTTCCCACGTTACGTCATCGGATCGGTCGGCCCCACGCGCAAGCTCGTGAGCGTCGGCATGACCGACTGGGACACGCTGCTCGCCAGCTTCGTCCCGCAGATGCGCGGGCTGATCTCGGGCGGGGTCGATGTGCTGCTTTTCGAAACGCAACAGGATCTGCTCGCGGTCAAGTGCGCGATCAACGCCGCCAACATCGCGATGCGCGATCTTGGCCGGCGCGTGCCGATCATGGTGCAGGCATCGTTCGATCAGGACAACGGCAACCAGATGCTGAGCGGCGCCGATCCGTCCGCCCTTATCGCCGCCATCAAACCGTACGACGAAGTCATCTCGCTCGGCCTGAACTGCGCGTTTGGCCCAATCGAGCTGACCGAAAGCACGCGCTTTATCAGCGAAAACTGGCCGCGGTTCGTAAGCGCGCTGCCGAACGCGGGATTGCCTGTGCTCGTTGATGGCAAGACGCAGTTCCCCATGGGACCGAGCGATTTCACGAAGGGCGTGATGCGCTTTGTCGAAGAGTTCGGCGTGAACATCGTTGGCGGATGCTGCGGGACCATGCCCGAACACATGAAACTGCTTGTCGAAGCCGTGAAGGAAGCGACGAAGCGACGGAGCGACGGAGCGACGAAGGGAAATGCCAATGCTTCTTCCCCCTCCGTCGCTTCGTCGCTTCGTCGCTCTGTCGCTTCCGTCCCCCAGATCTCCTCCCTGTACAGCGCCGTCGATATTCGCCAGGAACTGAGCTACCTGATCGTCGCGGAGCGCACGAACACGAACGGGTCGCGGCAGTTCAAGCGTTTGCTGCAGGAAGAGAATCTCGACGGCCTCGTGAGCATGGCGCGGGACGAGGTGCGCGACGGCAGCCACGTGCTCGACGTGTGCGTTGATTTCGTCGGCCGCGACGGTGTGCGCGACATGCACGAAGTGATCAAGCGCTATGTGGGCTCGATCCGCGCCCCACTGATGCTCGACAGCACGAACCCGGCGGTGATGGAAGCCGGCCTCAAGCTGGCGGGCGGACGGTGCATCCTAAATTCGATGAACCTCGAGGACGGCGAGGAAAAGCTCGCGAAGATCTGCGACATGGCCAAGCGCTACGGCGCCGCGGTCGTCGCGGGAACGATCGACGAAGACAAGCTCGCCGCGATGGCGCGCACCGCGGATCGCAAGCTCTCGATCGCGACACGCATTCGGGATCTGGCGAACAAGTACGGGCTGAAGGATGAGGACATCCTCTTCGATCCGCTCGTGCTGCCGATCAGCACGGGGATCGAAGAAGATCGCCGCAATGCGCTGGAGACGATCGAAGGCACACGGCGGATTTCGAAGGAATTGCCCAAGTGTCACACCGTCGTTGGGCTTTCGAATGTGAGCTTTGGTTTGAAGCCGGCCGCGCGCGTCGTGCTGAATAGCGCGTTTCTGCATGAGCTGCGCGAAGCGGGATTGACCAGCGCGATCGTGCACGCTTCGAAGATCCTCCCGAAGAATCGAATCCCTGAGGAACAGTGGAACGCGGCGCTGGATCTGATCTACGACCGGCGTCGAGAAGGTTTTGACCCGCTTACTCACTTCATCGCACTATTTCCGGAGGGCACTGAAGTATCCGCTAAGCCGCAAGCGGCGGAAGAACAGCTCTCGCTCGAAGAAAAACTGCGTAAACACATCATCGACGGCGAGAAACGAAATCTCGTTGAAGATCTCGATGTGGCGATGAAAAAGTACACGCCGCTCGAGATCATCAACGACCATCTGCTCGATGGAATGAAGGTTGTCGGTGAACTCTTTGGTTCCGGGCAGATGCAGTTGCCTTTCGTGCTGCAAAGCGCGGAAACGATGAAGGCCGCGGTTGCGCACCTCGAGCCGTTCATGGAAAAATCTGAAGGCTCGACTAAGGGCAAGATCGTCCTCGCCACCGTGAAGGGCGACGTGCACGACATCGGCAAGAACCTCGTCGACATCATTCTCACCAACAACGGCTACACGGTTTACAACCTCGGCATCAAGCAGCCGATCTCCGACATCCTCACGGCCGCGAAGGAAAAGAATGCCGACGCCGTCGGCATGAGCGGCCTGCTCGTGAAGAGCGTGAACGTGATGAAGGAGAATCTCGAGGAGATGAACGCGAGCGGCGTCGCGGTGCCCGTGCTGCTTGGTGGCGCAGCGCTGACGAAAGATTACGCAGTCAACGACCTCGCGAATCTGTATCGAGGCAAACTCTTTTACTGCCGTGACGCCTTCGCCGGGCTGTCGATGATGGACCGGATTGTGTCCGGCCAGGTCGAAGTCGCATACCGGGAACAACAAGCCGAGGGGAAACGTCGTGCGGAATTGAAGGCGAAAGCCGTCAAGCCGCAAGCCGAAGATCTGCCCGCCAAAAGCGATGTTCGTCAGGATAATGCGGTACCGATTCCGCCGTTCTGGGGCCGGCGCGAAGTCAGCGGGATTCCACTCGATCAGGTGTTCGCATACATCAATCCCAACGCGCTGTTCCTCGGGCAGTGGGACTTCAAGAAGAAGGGCCTGAGCGACGAAGAGTACGAGCGCCTTCTCGACGAGAAGGCACGCCCGGTGTTCGAGCAACTCCAGAAGCGAGCGATCGACGAAAAACTGCTTACACCGAAAGTCGTGTACGGCTATTTTCCCGTTCAAAGCGAAGGCGACAGCATAATCGTTTACGACCCGGCCGATTTCGAAACCGGCTCGCTCAAACCAAAGATCGCGAAACCAAAAGAACTCACGCGCTTCACTTTCCCGCGGCAGAACACGCGGCGTCGACTCGCTATCCCTGACTTTTTCCGCTCGATTGAGAGCGGTCAGTACGACGTCCTCGGCATGCAGCTCGTGACGGTCGGCACAAAAGCCAGCGATCTCGCGCAGGAACTTTTCAAAGCCAACCGTTATCAGGATTACTTATATCTGCACGGTTTTGGCGTGGAATCCGCTGAAGGACTCGCCGAGCTTTGGCACAAGCGCATGCGCCAGGAGCTCGGCTTCGGCAGCGAAGATTCACCAAAGATGAGCCAGATTTTCCAACAGGGATATCGTGGGAGCCGCTTCAGCTTCGGCTACGGCGCGTGCCCGAACCTCGAAGACCGCGCCAAAATCGCAGAGCTGCTGAAGCCCGAAGCCATCGGCGTGACCCTCAGCGAGAACTTCATGCTCGTACCCGAGCAATCGACGGACGCGATCGTTGTCCATCACCCGCAGGCGAAATACTTCGATACGTGACGCGCGCGCATTTTTCTGTAAACTTCCACCGGCCCGACCGATCTTCTGCGGTGCGCGTTTTGTGAGCACGTCTTCCGAGAAATTCCGGCACGTCACGTTCGCCGATTCGATCCGTGGATCGAATCGCGCGATCAACTTCGCGTTCCAGCGCTTTCCTGCAGGCGAGTGCGCCGAAGAGAACGCTTCACTTGAGCCGGACGCGGATTCTTTCCTTCGATGGCTCTTCCGCCAGGCCGATCTCGATTCACGTTACTACCGTGAAGAGACGCTTCGTCGCCGACTTCCGGCATGTTTCCGCATGCTGCGGGTGAATTCGGTCCCGCAAGCGCGCGTGCTGCTGCGACAGAATCCGGCGCTGCTCGCGCCGGTCCTGAGTGTGATGCTCATCGGCGTCACGAGCTTCTTCCGCGACGCGAACGTCTTTGCGTATATCCGCAATCACATCCTGCCCCGGCGGCTGTCGCGCACATTTCGCCCGCGGATCTGGAGCATTGGATGCTCGGACGGGTCAGAGCTGTATTCGATCGCGATCGCGCTGGCGGAATGCGGCTCATTGCACAATTGCGAGCTGATCGGCACCGATTGCCGCGGCGAAGCGATCTCGCGCGCCAGCAGCGGCGTATTTGATGAATCATCGCTTCGTGGATTGCCGGCCAATCTCGTCGTGCGCTACTTCTGCCCGAAACAGAATGGCTGGGCGATTTGCCGCGAGCTGCGCAACGCGATGCAGTGGCGAACGAGTAATATTCTGGAGACGGTCGAGCCGGGACCGTGGGACTTGATCCTCTGTCGGAACGTCGCGATGTACATGAAGTCGAGCGCGACACAGCCGCTGTGGCGATCGCTCGAGACCTCGCTGGTGCGCGAGGGATTTCTCGTTCTGGGCAAAGCGGAGCGACCGGTGGGCGCCGATTATCTGTCGATGGTCGAGCCGTGCGTTTTTCGTCGCGAGCGGGGTTCGTGCTCATGACGCAGTGGCAGCCAAATGAAACCGAGATCGATCGTCCGCCCAAACTATGGGCAGGCCTGGTCGTCTGCGCGCTACTCGTCGTGGTGATGACCGTGCTGCGGCTCCGCACGTTCGGACATGTGGTGCTGCCGGTGGGTTACGGCGTGCCGCTCGTCATCGCGGCGTATTTTCGCAATCGAAAGCTGCTCTGGATCACCGCCGGCGCGTTCGGGATCCTCGCCGTCGTCAAGTTTTTCTTCTTCCATCCTCAAGTTCAAGGCACTGGGATGACGGCAACCTCGGCAGAGAACGACTGGGTCGCGGGCGCCATGGTTCTGCTTGACCTGCTCCTGGTTGCATGGGTTTCCGATGTTTGGATCCGGACGACGCAGCAGGCGACGCGTCAAAACAAGGCGCTGCTCGAGAGTAATGCAGAGCTGGCGGCGCATGAAGAGGAGATCGCGCGGCAGAACGAAGAATTGCAATCGCAGACCGAAGAGCTCGAACGGCAGAGTGAAGAGCTTCGCGTGAGCAATGAAGAGCTTGCGCGGCGAGAGAAGATGCTGGAATCGCTGCTCTCGCTGTCGCGATCGCTGACGGCGGATCTCCCCGTTGCCGACACCAAAAGTCGCATCTGTCACACGCTGAGCGACCTGGTGGCCGCCGAAGGTGGCGTTGCCGCAGCGATCCTTGAACGGCACGGCGATGAACTGCACGTCTTCTGCTATGTCGGCTGCGAAGGTGGGATGAAGCAGCACAGCATTCCCTATCGCAATTCGTTCGCCGCGCTCGTGCTGGATCGCGCGCGGACGGGATTTCTCGAAGACGTCACGCTTCGGCCGGACCTGGAAATCCCGCAGCCTCGAAACGGCCCGCCGTTTCGTTCGATTGTCGCGGCGCCGCTTCGCGTCGGCGGTCGCCCCGTCGGCACGCTCGAGCTCTACACCCGCGAGCGGCATTCCTGGACCGATGAGCAGATCAACCTCATCGAGTCGCTCGCGGCGCAAACCTCGATCAGCCTCGAAAGCGCCGACCTCTTCACGCGCAATGACGAAGAGCGGCGGCGGCTCAAGGCCGTGCTCGATACCGTTCCATTTGGCGTGATGATCTCCAACGCGAACATGAGCGATGTGCGCATTAATCCCGCCGGCGCGTCGCTTCGTGGCGTGCCGGCCGACACGAACCTCGTGCCGCTGGGTCTGCGATCCAGGTACAAGGTCTATCGAAACGGCACGCAGATCGGGGCCGATGATCACCCGCTGGAAAAAGCAGTGTGCCAGGGGATCGAGACGCAGAGCGAAGAGCTTGAAGTTGTCTTCCCCACCGGCAAACGCGTGCAGATCCTCGTGTGCGCCGCGCCAATTCGTGCACGCAATGGCGAGATCGTCGGTGGCGTGGCTGCGTCGGCGGACATCTCCGAGCAGAAGCGGCTGCAGGTTGAGCTGGACACCCGGCGGCGCGAAGCCGAGGAGGCTTCGGTCCGCAAGAGCCGCTTTCTCGCGGTGGTGTCTCACGATATTCGCACGCCCGCCAACGCGATCAGCCTGCTCGCGGAACTGCTTCAAAGAACCGCCGCGAGCCCGAGTCTCGCGCAGGAAATTCCGGACATCGCTCGCGATCTCAAGAGCAGCTCGATCACGCTCGTGAATCTCGTCAGCGATGTGCTCGATCTAACGCGGTTTGATTCCGGGCGGATCGACCTGAACGAAATCGAGTTTCCACTTGGTGAAATGATCCAGGAAGAGTGCCGCCAGATGGCACAGGTCGCGAAGGATAAAGGGCTGGCGTTTGATTGTGATCCGCCCGCATCGTCGCTCCTGATCCGCACGGATCGCGTAAAGCTGTCGCGAATCCTCGGCAATCTTCTGGCCAATGCGATCAAGTTCACAGACGAGGGACGCGTGAGTATCGATGGCGCGAAACTCGCAGACGGCAGCGTGCAGATTCGCGTGCGCGACACGGGCGTGGGCATTCCGCCGGAGCACACGGAACGTATCTTCGACGAGTTCTTTCAGCTGAGAAACAGCGGCCGCGAAAAGAACAACGGCAGCGGGCTAGGGCTCGCGATCTGCCGCCGGCTAGCGGTCGCGATGGGCGGGCAGATTAGCGTTCAGAGCAGCGTCGGAATGGGCACGACGTTCACCATGTCACTTCCGCCGTCGGTTGTCGTTCCGGGATAATCATGCTGCGTTTTCGCGCGATCGGTCGCTGGAACGAAGACGCGGTTCACGTGCGGTGGACGAGCGATACACGGCCATCTATTGCGAAAATCGAACAGGCGATCGAAGCGTCATGGAAGCAGGCGCAGCGGCCGGGGGTGCAGCTCTTCGATGGGCCGATGTGCCGCCTCGAGGCGCTTTCCGTCTCGCCTTCATCGCTCGATCTCGCCGTGTCGCGCACGTCCTACAAAGTTTTCGTCGGCACGAACATGTACAACCCGCAGTTCGGCGACGAGTTCGGCAACGAGGCCCTGGCGAATCCGATCGGCCTGAGCACTTCGGTTCTCAGCCGCGACGGCTTCGTGCTTCTCGGAAAGCGCAACGAGCGCGTCGCTTACTATCCGAATCGCATTCATCCCTTCGCTGGCGCGGCCGAGCCTGCGGATCCGCTCAATCTATTCGATGAAGTTCGCCGTGAACTGTTCGAAGAGCTTGGTTTTCGCACGCGTGATATTGCAGAGTTGTACTGCGGAGGAATCGCCGAAGATCGGTCGTTACGCCAACCGGAGATCATCTTCCACTGTCATTCAAATCGGACGCGCGCTGAAATCGCAACCCAATTGCTTGGAGACGAACATTGGGCGGTCTGGTCGGAGAAAAACTCGGCCGATGCGATCGCCGAGTCGTTGAAACAGCCGAAGGCATTCACGCCAATCGCGATCGCGACGCTGCTCCTCTTCGGGCGGGCTCATTTCGGCGACGAGTGGTTCTCGGTGCAGTCAAAAACGTTCCTGTAGGGTGCGCTTCAGCGCACCGGTTATTTGGATTTCGACCCAATGAATAACCGGTGCGCTGAAGCGCACTCTACGCGGAGCCGTCCGGTCACTCTTTGACCTGCTTCCACAACTGCTGTTCGACTTCGCTGAACTTGCCGAACGAGTGATCGAGCTGATCGATGAGCTTCTGAACCTGCGCCTTGTCGGCGTTGGGATTCTTGAGCGCGTCGCGCAGCGCGCTGGCGGCGTCGTTCATGTCGTTGGCGCCTTCTGCGAATTCGCGGGCGGAATCGAAGAGGTTCATGTTCGCCATCTCGCCCGGCTGCGGCTTGTAGAGCAATCGCCATGGGCTGCGTCGAATTTCGGCGCTGGCGCCTTTGAGGTTGTCGCTCGTCACTTTCAGCGACGAGATCATGTGATCGAGCTTGCTCTTGTTGCCGGTGATGATCGAGCGGCCGGAATCGGTGATGTCGCGTGTGTTGGATGCGATCTTCTTCACGTCTTCGAGCGTGGTATTGAGGCTGTCGATGCTGGTCTGCGCCTTCGCGAGGCCGTTGTCGACCTTGTCGAGGATCGGTGGCACCTTCTCTTTCATCGACGACGTGAGGGCACTGAAGTTCGCGATTGTCGTGCGGAAGTCGGTTTTGATGTCGCCGAAGAGATCGCGAATGTTGACCATCGCCTGCGTGCCGGTATCGACGATCTTGTTGTAGCGCTCGACGATGCCGTCGAGTTTGCCCTTGAGCGACGTGGCGACATCCCGTGCAGCAATGCCGGTTTCTTTGAAGGCATCCATCGTGCCAGAGGCCTTGTCGAGGGCAACATCCAGTTTCGGCACGGTCTTCGTCTTTACATCCGTGATGATGCTTTCGACGTTGGGCGCGATGGCCATGACCTTCGCGAGCAATTCCGTCGTCGCCGCCGGAGCGCCGGCGAGGGTTTGGTTTTCCGGAATCGGCGCGCCCGTGCCGAGCGTTTCGAAATTGATCCACGCCGTACCCGTGAGCGTGCCCTGAATGCGCGGACGGGCGCCTTCTTTCAGCGCGAAGCGCTTGGGCATTGAGAATCGCACCATCACGCTCGGCTGATCCTTGTCCGCTTCGACGTCGATCGAGCGAATGGCCCCGACCTTCGCCCCGCCGATGCGGACGTCGTCACCGACGCGCAGCCCGCCGATGTCGTCGGCCAGCTTGAAGGTCACGGTGCGATACTGCAGCGGCTCGGTCAGCCGCCCGAGCCCCTTGATCCCAAGAATGATCGCGACGATCAGCACAAGGCTGACCACCATGAAGATTCCGGCTTTGAGGGCGTTGCGTTCGTTTTTCATTACGTGACTGTTATCAGTTGGCAGTTATCAGTTGGCAGTAAATGCAATTGCCCCACTGACAACTGCCAACTGATAACTGACAACTTCTTCCAGCTATATATCTTCGGCTAACAGGTCGCTTTCGTATCCGCCGGCGCGTCGGCGATCGGTTAGCGGACCTTCGGTCAAGCCATGCACAAATTGCCGAACGAGCGGATCTTTCGAGTTCCGCATCTCGTCCGGCGAGCCACTCACGATGAATTTTCCGCGATCCAGCAGCACCATTCGATCCGCGATGCGGAAGGCAGAGTCCATTTCGTGCGTCACGACCACCGTCGTCACGCCGAGCTTTTCGTTCAGATCGATGATGAGCTGATCGATTTCGGCGCTGGTGACCGGATCCAGGCCGGCGCTGGGCTCGTCGTAAAAAAGCACTTTGGGATCCAAAGCGAGCGCTCTGGCGAGGCCTGCGCGTTTTTTCATTCCGCCCGACAGCTCCGACGGCATCTTGTCCGCGTGCTGCCGAAGGCCGACGAGCTCGAGCTTGATCTTCACCATGATCGAAATCGTCTCTTCCGGCACATCCGTATGCTCGCGGATCGGAAGCGCGACGTTGTCGAACACCGTCATCGAGTTGAAGAGTGCGCCGCTCTGGAACAGCACCCCGATCGATCTGCGGTAATCCGCCAGCTGACGCGGGGTCATCGCGCACAGATCTTTCCCCAGGCTCAAGATCGTGCCGGCGTCTGGAATGATGTTGCCGATCATCAGGCGAAGCAACGTCGATTTCCCCGATCCTGATCCACCGAGAATGACCAGCGTCTCGGCTTCCTGCACATCCAGACCGATGGCGTCGAGTATGACTCGGTTGTCATACTTCTTGGTCACATCCCGAACCTGAATCGCCACATCGGACATGGTCAATTGTTCATTGTTGATTGTTCATTCTTCATTGAAAGGCTGTTGAATGAACAATGAACAATCAACACTGCACAATTCTCCTACCACCCCAGGAAATAGAACACACCCGTGAACATCAAATCGACGAGGATCAGGGCGACGATCGTGAGCACGACGGTTCGTGTCGTCGCGACGCCGACGCCTTGCGCGCCGCCAGTTACGCCTAATCCTAAATGACATGCCAGGGTACTGATGATCGTGCCGAAGCAACCTGCTTTCACGAGACCCGTGATGAAATCCTGCATCTTGATGTTGTCGAAGGTGTGATGGACATACTGCAACATCCCGATGCCCAAAAATCCGCGGGAAACAAGCATTCCGCCGGTCACGCCCATGATGTCGCCGATCACCGCCAGGCAAACCATCATTGCGGTGGTCGAGAGAATTCGTGGGACGACGAGGAAGCGGATGGGACTGATCGCCTGCGCCTCGAGCGCTTCGATCTCTTCAGAAACGACCATCGTGCCGATTTCAGCGGCGATCGACGCGCCGGCGAAACCGGTCAGCACGATCGCGCTCATGATCGGTCCCAGCTCGCGGAACATTGCGACGGCGATGATGTCCGCCACGCGCTCGAGCGCGCCGTAATCGCGAAGGATGGGCGCCATCTGAAAGGCGAGAATTGCACCGATGCAGAAGACGACGAGGCTGACGATCGGGATGCTGCGCACGCCGACGCGCACCATCTGCGCCCAGAGGCTATCCCACCCGAGTCGCCGGCCGCGCTTGCCGAAGAGCGCGACGTGAACCGAGCGCGCGGCGTCAACGAACAAGTACCCCGCCCCGCCGATCAATTCGAGCCATTGGATGACGGCGTCGCCAATGAGGATGAACGGTCGGGTGATGAGGTTCATGACGTCGTCGCGCGCACTCGCGCGTTTAGCGGCGGCCCGAAGGGCCGGCCCTCCGGGCCGCCGCTAAACGGGCTCGCCCTCCAATCAAGGGAGTAATTACTATTTCGTCAGGGCTTCGGCTTCGTCCGCAGTAATCACGAAGATCGAATCGAGCCGCGCGATTTCGAGCAGGCCTTTCACGCGCGGTTGGAGATTCGTGAGGTACAGTTTTCCGCCGAATTTTCGCAGTTTTTGAAGTGTTTCGACCATGACCGCGATCGCGCTGCTGTCCATGTAGGGAACTTGCGACAGGTTCAGTACGAGACGCTTCGGCTGCGACGCAATCAGCGGGCCGATGAGCACGCCACGCAGCTCGGGGCTGTTGTGAAGGTCGATCTCGCCGCGAATGGATGCGAGCACGGCGTCGCCGTCCTGCCGGGCGGTGGGAACGAGTTCGGTGCCAGTTGCAATGTCAGCCATTCGCTCGCTCCATCGAGGGTCGAGTACGTTTGCGCATCATCGTCAGCAGCATGCCGTCATCCTGCGGCGTGAAAATCGTCTGATCCATGAGCTGCCGGAGACAAATCAAGCCGATTCCGCCGGGCTTGAGCGGGTCGTGCGGCGCATCCGGCAAAACAATCGGACTTTCACCGCTTCCCCAGTCGCGGATTGTAATCTGTAACTCATCATCCGGGCACTGCCCGATTATCCGGATCGGCTGGTCAATCGCGCCGCCATAAGCGTGCCGCGTCACGTTCGCCAGCGCCTCATTGACCACCAGCCCGACTTCACCGGTGCTTTTGTCGTCGAATCCACACACCGTGCAGAGCGCTTCGATCGCATGACGCGCCGGCCCAAGGTTAGCGGGGTCACTGGTGATGTTCAACTCAACCCGACGTGTCTGCGCGAGCGTTTGCGGATCAAAGGGCGGAACTGGGGAGGGCGTATCCGACATTCGTTCTTTTGTTTCATTTAGCGACGGGGCTTGCCCCGGGCAAAACGCAACTTCGCGCCGCGGCGTCCGCGCGGGGCAAGCGCCGCGGCTAAATAATTGATCACTTTGCCGGCGCGTGCTTCGCTTCCTCATCCTTGAGCCATGCCTGCCACTTTTTCACCGCTTCGTACCGGTCGGTTTCGTCTTCGTCGTACCAGACGTAGCCAAAATCTTCGCCCGTCAGTTTGCGGAGGCCTTCAACCGCGTAGAAGCGAACGGCGGGGTCGTCGCTCTCCAGATCCTTCACCATCTGTCGCGCCGCGGGTAGGTCATGATCCTGCACGGCCTTTTTAATCGCGGGGATTTTCACCGTCGGATCGGGATCGGTGACGACGAGCGGCGCGCGCGGGTGAGCGCACCCGCCGAAAATCACCAGCAGGCCCAGCCCGGCGAGCAAAAACGAGATCCGTCTCGGCATGTCGTCCCTTCAACATCGTCCGGGCGCGCGGATTTCTCTAGGCGGAAAATGAATGCGTCCGATAACGCGAGCTCGATTGTTCATTGTTGATTGTTCATTCAGGCGATCGCCGCAACGCAATGAACGATGAAGAATCTTCAATGAACAATTCCGTCAGTTCTTATCGAGGATCGCCCAGATGGCATCCTGGTTTGAATTGTAGATGGGATCGATCGCAAGGCACGGTTTGAGGTAATCGTCGAACGACGCGCGCGGCACCCAATGCGCGCCGCCGTCGCCGTAGAGAACGTTGATGCCGGTTCGATGCCGCGTGTCGACGCGCGCGGGCATGGCGGTGAGATCCGCGAAGATCGCTTTGCTTTTGAACTTCGTCAGCTTCGGCATGCTGACGGTCGCGAAGCCCGCCGGCGTATCGGGCAAATTCACCTCCGGCCGACAACCATAACCGGCGTACACCTGAATCGACGGATCGCCGTCCGGTCCCGGCGGCCAGGGATTCAGCGGCGTGTTGTACATCGACTTCGGATCGTTCTCGGCGGGACAGAAATACATCTGTGGCGTCGTCATGAAGTGCG
This sequence comes from Phycisphaerae bacterium, assembly GCA_025924315.1. GTDB lineage: Bacteria > Planctomycetota > Phycisphaerae > Tepidisphaerales > Tepidisphaeraceae > JAICIO01. The sequence goes on along the minus strand of JAICIO010000048.1, from coordinate 26,666 downwards.
CGACGTACAACCGTCCGAACAGCACATACTCCAGCGCCGTCGAGCTGTAGACCATGCTGTTGAACTGCTTGCGATTGGAGCGATACCCGAGGGGCACTTCATCGTGGTTCACCATCGCGTAAAGCGCAAACGCGAGGTGCACCTGGCGAAGGTTGCTCAGGCACTCCACGCGCTGCGCGGCTTGGCGAGCTTTCGTCAAAGCCGGCAGAAGAATCGAGATAAGCACCGCGATGATCGCGATGACGACGAGGAGTTCGATGAGTGTAAAACCCTCTTGCTTTCGGGAGGGCAAGGCTCCCGCCGAGCCGTCCGCGCAATCCGCGCAAACGGCTCGGCAGGAGCCTCGCCCTCCCAAAACACGAAAGAGGTGAGAATGACAACGGTTCTCGGTCATCAATGCGCTATTCCAAGAAACATCCCGCCGCCGCGAGAAATTGCTCGCGACGTTAGAAAAAGATTAGACGGACTCACCAGTTCTTGCAGCGGGGAAAGTGGCTAGGCTGGCGTAACGATGGCTGGCTCGGCGATGAGCCCCGATGCGGCACCGGGGGCGGCGGCAATCGGTTCGGGTTTCGCGAGCCCGGTTGGGCCGAAGGGCTCGCCGAAGAATCGCACGCCGACGCGAAAGAACTGGTTCGGGATTGATTGGCAGTGGATGACTTCACACGGCACGGAGAGGAACTTTCGGTCGGCGGTCGGGAACCGCAGGACGATCGTGTCGCCGATCGCCAGCTTGCGACTGTGCAAAAGCCCCACGCCGCTTAGCGAAATATTCCGAATCCAGACCTGCCCCGTGGCCGGCTGTTCCGGAGACGTCACGATGTCGACCTTGCCGCGCAAACCGACCCGAGGTGCGCGACGGCGATCGCTCACCTTGCGGTCGCACCGAATGGCCCGCAGCATCTCCGAAACTTGTCCCGCGTAAATCAGCATCTCTACGTGAGAGATACGATACGGCGACGCATCGGGGGAAAGAGGAGCGGGTTATCGGACGTGATGCCGGTCGATAAGTGTCACGTTGCGGGGAATGCAACGGCTGATCATGTCGTGTACGGTGCGCTTCAGCGCACGGGTTATTCATTGTTTCGAAAAGGCGAGTAACCGGTGCGCTGAAGCGCACCCTACACGGAGCCTTTGAAGACGTTCGCCAGCGCGTGATACGCGGGCTTGGGTTGCTGGGCGAAGTCGATGATGGCGGTGTTCGCGGGACAGGGGAATGCGTCGTGTCCCATCCAGACGAGGAAGCCGCCGCATTTGGGGAAGCGGTTCTTGCAGGCGCTGGCGGCGAGGGCGAGCGCTTCGGCCTGCAGGGCCTGGCTCAGCTCAACATATTTCTTCAGCGCATCGAGCGGCGCGAGATCCTTTAGCTGGTCCTTGAACCGGTCCCACTGCATCCACCAGAGCGACGAGTGCGCCCAGTACGGGTTCTCGCGCAGCGGCGGCCAGACTTCATACGTGCCGCGGTACTTGTGCAAAAGCTCGAGCGATTCGGTGCTCGGGCAGCCGACTTCGCTGCGGAAGAGCGCGTCGTCCTTCGCCCAATACTCGCGATACTTTTCGATCGGATCTTTGATGTTCCAAGGGCCGTGCACGTCATGATGCAAACCCTGGCCAAAATTCGGATCGTCGGCGGTGAACTTCGGACCGGTCGGCGATGTCGGCACATAACGCACGCCGGGATCTTCGCGCTCGACGATCTCGGCCATCGCCTTGAGCGTGGGATGCGAGAGGTCATTCGGCGTGATGTCGCGATTGTGGCCGGGCACGCCGCACAATTCGTTTCCGCCACACCACATCAGCTTGCATGCGTGATGTCCGCGGCGGCGAATGTAGCTTGTCGCGATGGCAGTGATCTGCTTGATGAACTCCGGATCGGTCGGCGCGGTGTTGTCGACGCCGGACGAGCTGAGCGGAAATTCCTGCCAAACGAGCAGCCCAGCGCGGTCGCACAACTCGTAAAACATCTCGCGCTCGAGAAACGCCCCGCCCCACACGCGCAGGCAGTTTGCGCCCATCGCTTTATACAAGTCGATCAGCTTCTGATAATCCGCGCGCGTGACCGCGTGAAAATCACTCCGCACCGGCGTCCAGTTCACGCCCTGCAGAAAGATCTGCTTGCCGTTGATCTCGCAGATCCAGGGGATCGCGCCCTTCGGCGCGCCTTCGCACGGCAACCAGCGCACGCGCTTGAATCCGATCGGCCCGTCATGAATCGTCTCGCCTTCGAGCGTGATCGTCAGCTGATACAGATTCTGCTCACCGACGCCGTTCGGAAACCATGGCTTCACCTCGGCGGCGAAGGCAACCTCGTTCGCTCCCGGATCGATCTGCACCGAATAACGGACGTCGTTGATGCTCGCCTGAAGTGATCCACCGTTCGTCCCGCCATCGACGGTCACCAGCACGCGCCCGCGATCGAGATCTTCATCCAGCTCGGTGCGGATCTTGATGATCTCACCCACCGGCGCGCCGACGCGCAGCGACAATCGGTCCCAGATGCCGACGGTGACAATTCGCGGCGTCCAGTCCCAGCTGTAATTGAATCGTGGCTTGAGATATTTCGATCGCGAGGTGAAGCCGAGCTGGCCCTGCTCGCGCGGCGGCTCGTCGAACATGATCGCCAGGCGATGCGGCTTTCCGTCGGCCAGCGCGCCGGTCAGATCGATGCGATGCGGCACAAGTGACCCGCTGAACGTCGCGGCGATCGTGTTGTCGACGATGATCCATCCGCTGTGATCGAGGCCTTCGGCTTCGAGTCGCACGGGCGTGCCGGGCGCGATCGGCTCGAGGTGCGTGAAGAATTCCCAGTGGCGATGTTCGATCCATTCGCAGAGGGCGGAATTCAGCCCGACGTACGGGTCTTGAATGACGCCAGCTTCATGCAGGATGTGCTGCACTGACGCCGGGATGCGCGCCGGAACGGGGCCGACTTCGGGCACGTGAATGCCGGTTAATTCGGTTGAAGGACGAAGCATCCACGCATTCGGCCGCCAGCCCGCGAGTTGCCACTGATTCTTCGATAAATCGATCAACATGGGGCAAACATCTTCGGGACGGCGGGATTTTTCGCAACTCGGAAGCTCGCGACACGTCGAAGGGTGGTGATTCCATCGGAGGCTTCATGCGACAGGCGCTGGCACTTCTCGTTGCGGTTTTAACCATTCATGCGTTCGCGCAGACGAACAAACTCGTCGTGCACGAATGGGGAACATTCACGTCGTTGCAGGACGACACCGGCCGCGCACTGCCCGGCATCAACGCCGACGACGAACCGCTACCGAACTTCGTGGAGTCGATTCCGATCAACTATGAAGTCGCGTCGAAGTTTTCCAAAGCCGTTCCGCGGTTGCATCCGCAGGTGACGATGCGGCTGGAAACGCCGGTCGTTTACTTCTATCCGCCCGCGGATGCGAAACTGCCGATGACGGTGACTTTCAGCGCGAAATTCAACGGCGGATTGCTCACGCAGTTCTTTCCGAAAGCGCAAGTATCGGAGATGTCGCGCACCTCGAAACAGATCGTGCGAGTCGACCCGAACGGCGCAGGCACGTTGACGTGGAAGGACATCAAGATCGGCGTCATGGGCAAAATGATGGAGACGAACGAGCGCGTCTGGACCGCGCCGCGGGAAACGCAGTCGGCGATGATCACCACCCAGGATGGAACCGGTGAGAAATTTCTGTTCTATCGCGGCGTGGGCAATCTCGATTCCCCGGTGAAAGTGCTGCACGACGGCGGGAAGTTTTTCGTGCGGGCAACGTCCGATCGGTCGGAATATCAACCGGATGCTGAGAGCATGTTTCTCGTGCAGATTCGCGAAGATGGCTCGTGCGCCTTTCATCAGTTTCACCAGGGCGATGGGATCGGGCTGAAACTGAACGAAGCGACAGCCGATCATTTCGCGGGTGCAGATTTCTCGTCGAATCTCAATCGCCTGCGCAGCGCGATGCAGACTTCGCTCGTGCAAGCGGGGCTGAAGGCGGATGAGGCGATGGCGATGCTGAACACGTGGCAGCAGAGCTACTTTAAGAGCCCGGGGATGCGGTTGTTCTTTGTCGTTCCACCAGCGTGGACGAACACGGTGTTGCCGATCACGGTATCCGAGCCGGTGGAGATCACGCGCGTGATGGTCGGACGCATCGAGCTGATCACGCCCGAGCAGCGCAGCTCGATCGCGACGATCGCGGGCGCGAAAGATGTGAAGGCGAAATCGGTGAGCGACGCGTACGCAAATCTCGGACGTTTTCGCGATGCACTGCTGCTGGACGCGGCGAAGAAGACGCCGGAGCTGGCTGCGTTTCTGAAGTCACGCGGGATTCAGTTTGCGGACATGGGCGATCAACCGGTGGCGATGCGAAGCGATCCTGGGCACTAGACATTTAGCCGTGGGACCGGCCCCGCGCGAAGGCCGCTGAGTGCGATGACGTCTCGCGCGGGGCGAGCCCCGCGGCTAAATAAGGATGGAGTTACTTCGACTTCGGTGCGGAGGTCGGCGGGTTGTCGGGCCAGTCTTTGGCGTCGCGGAGTGCGTGGATTTTTTCGATCGTGAACTTTCGCCCGTGGTTCATGCCGTGGCAGCGCTTGGCGGCGCGGTTCCAGTTGGACTCGTTCGCGAGGTTTTCCGACCAGAACGGCCACGTACGACACTGCAGCGGACGAACTGGGTAAATCGAACAGCCGCGCTTTGACTGCACCACTTTGTCGCCGGCGCCGCGCGCGGCGGGCTCGGTTGTGAGAAACACGCAGTCGTAATTTCCCGTCGCGGGATCACGGTTTTCTTTGAGCGAAAACTGGCCAGCAACTTTGCGGCAGTATTTCTCGACGGTTTCTTCGGGCGTGATCTTCAAATACTCGGCGAGGCGGACGATCTCTTCCTTCGAGATCCAGACGTATCCCGGTCCGCCGGTGCAGCAGTTTCCACACTGCGAGCACGTGAACTGCAGGCCTTCCTGGTACCAGGTTTTTTCGGCGTCGAGAACGTCGAGCTTCATCGAGCGGGATTATAGTCGCGCCAGAAAGAGATGCGACGAACCCGCGGAGCTTTGCTCCGCCGCTAACTATTTAGAAGCGATCTTGCTTAGAAGAATTCCGCGCCGATGTCGAACACGTTGTTTTCGCGTTCGCGGCAGGAGATGACGCGGAGGCGCGTCGAGAGGTGGAGGGTGTCGGTGGCGATGACGATCCAGTGCGCGCCGCCGAGCTCAATCTTCTTATCCGACCGGAATCCCACACCGTGCAGTGAGAGGTTGGTCACCGTGACCTGCTGCTGGCCCTTGCCCGCCCCGCCGGCGCGTTCCGAAAGCCATGCGGGAACGACGCGCTCCTGTCGAGCGCTGCGGCGGCGATCGGCCGTCGTTTCAGCCTGATATTCCTGGGCTTGCGTGGTCACTAGAAAACGTATCGGCCAATCTGAGCATGTACTTGCGGAGGTTGACAGGCCGGCGCAAACGTCCAAGAAAAAAGCACCCGCGGTGAGAATTGCGTGTGCACTCAATTGAAGACGAGGCGTCTGTCTTCGAGCTCCGGTGCGCAATCTCTTGCGTCCACAGCATTTGTATCCAATTATGGCCCTATTGCCATGGGAATATAAAATATTGTCTTATAATTGCTTATGATATTGTGTCGCGGGTCTGGCATCCGAAATCGCCTTCGACGGAAAACGGAACCAACGGACACCAGCGAATGCGCATCGGTTCGGGGAGCAGTGGAACCGGCGCGTTCTATGACTTCGGAACGAACAGCACCTCCGATCGCGCTTTAGGACAGCTGCCCTCTACAACGCTTGCCGGCGACGGCGACTCGATGCGCATGGGCCTGCGGCTGACGAACAACACCGGCCAGGATCTTGGCTCGTTCAACATCACGTACGACGGCGAACAATATCGCGACGGAACGGGCACCACTTCCAGCGCGATCAGCTTCTCGTACGTGCTCGACTCGAACCTCGACGGAACCACAACGACGTGGCATGACGCCGGCACGAACGCGGTCTTTGTCAGCACAGCAACCTTTGATGCGCCGGTGACCGCCGCGAATGGTGGCACTTCCGATGCGGCAGTTCTGGGCAACAGCGCTGGCCTTGTGAAGGACATCTCCGCGAGCGTCACCTTGCCGAACGGCGCGGTCTGGGCGAATGGAACCGATCTGTGGCTTCGCTGGTCGCAGATCGAGGTCGCCGGCAATGATGATGGTTTGGCGATCGACAACGTGCGCTTTAACGCCGACGTGCCCGAGCCCGCGTCGCTCGGACTGCTCGGTGGCGGCATGCTGTTGTTCGGACGACGTCGTCGTCGAACGATCGCCTGAGCGGACATCGAACAACTCGTTCAACGGCAAACGGCATCGAGGAAACTTGATGCCGTTTTTATTGCGCACGTTCGATGTGCTTATCGGTGCCGGCGGCGTCGAAGACTTGCGCTGAAAGCTGCCATCGCAAGCAATGCTGCAGCGCCGGGTTCGGGCACCGGAGTGAAGGTGATCATGCCGGGCCCATTGAAATATTCGTCGTTCTGGAACGTGGCGCCGCTCGTCGTCGAGCCGTATGTTCCGGCGATCGTCTGCGCGACGCCACCGAGCACGAGCCCGCCGACGGTTTCGTTCACGCCCGAGCCGAGGATGATGTAGTTCTGATCCGCGACACTTGCGGTGCCTCCGCCGGCGAGGTTGAGCGTTGCACCGTCGGCGATTCCATTCACCACGCCGGATTGGATTTCCAAACGCGCCGTCGAGCTCGTTGAGGTTGCGTTGTTCACTTCCACGTCACCCGTGCCGAGCGTCGCCGATGCACCTTGAAGGCTGATGGATCCGCCGGCAACGAGTGTTCCGCCCTGGTACGTGTTCGCCCCGTTGAGAATAAGGACGCCTTGCGTCGCGCTGCTGCTCGGCGCGGTGAGTGTCAGCTTTCCGGCTCCGCTGACGGTGTTGGAGAAAGTCGTCGCGGCGGTCGCGCCTTCGATATGGATGAGCGAATCCGATTGCAGCACCACGGCGTTTGGAATCGTCAGGATGAGATTTGGATCGGGACGAAACGCGCCGGGGGCATTGGTGAGTGGTCCCGCAGTCGGACCTGTGCCGTTCAAAAAGAGGCTGCTCGTCGCGACGGGACCAAGATTGAATGCAGCGTTTCCGACCGTGATGTCGAGCTGTCCGCCGGCGTTCACGGTGAAGCTGGACGTCTGCTGAGGCCGTCCGGAAAATGACATGCGCATGCGGCCCGCGTTCACGGCGGTCGCGCCCGTGTAGTTCTTCGCGCTCGACGTCATCGTGAGGATCCCGTTGCCGGTCTTCGTAAGCCCGCCATTGCCGGTGGTCGAGCTCGCGAGGCTGAGCGCACCGACCGCGGACGTCGCGTTCGTGTCGTCCACTTGAAGCGTGAGGTTGTCGTTCAACGTGATGGGCGGGTTGATCGTCGTGCTTCCGCCCGTCCCCGTGCCGCTCCCCGATCCACCCGCGATGATGAACGCACCCGCGCCGCCATTGTCCATGATTAATTTTGAACCGGTGGTCCCTGTATTGATGGTATTTGAGTTCGCGGAATTGATCGTGAAGCTGATGGTTCCGACGGTGAATCCCGACGAGCCCGAATCAATCGTTACCGTGAGTGGACCGGTGGGATCTCCGAAGTCCGCTTCCGCCCCCGTTGCATTCGGAATCGTGCTGGTCGACCAGTTCACGGTGCTGTTCCAGGTTTGGGACCCGGAAGTTGGGATGAACGTGGCGGCCCGTGCCGACGCGGCAGTGATCGCGATCGAAAGAAACGCCGCGCCCATTCTCACTGAGCGTGCCCAGATGGACTTGTGCTTAAATCGAGCCATTTTTCCCGCTCCACGTTAGAAATGTGAACCGGCCGGTGCTCGCCGCAAGCACAGTTCAGTTCATGCTTGCAAAGCAGGTCGGCTATCGAGTTATATAAGAGTGAGCGAACGGGCCCTTGAACGCCGGATGGGAAATCGCCGCGCTCCTCCTGCCTCCAGATTGCACTTGCGACCATAACAAGACCCGCGAATTCGCCTATGGTGATTTTGCGTGGAATCGACTGTGATTTTTTACGCCGCCCTCGCACATCGAAAAGTAGACGACCTTTCCGTGCAGCCGTAGAACACTGCGATGTTCGCGCCCGCGATCTTCGCCGACGTCTCCGGTCCATCCGCGGCGGCGGTCTTCTATCTGACGCTGCTGTTCATCTTTCTCACCGCGATCATCACCACCGTCGCCACCAAATGGGCGCGCGACAAATGTCTGAAGTTCTTTAACGGCTATCACGTCACCCTCGAGCGCACGCGCGGGCAGACGATCTGGGGGAAGCTCAAGGTGTTTTCCAGCGGCATCGAGGTGACCTACGACCATCCGTACGTCGACTCGCGCGGGCGTAAGAAGACGAGCTTCATGGTGTACGGATCCGAGACGGACACGCAGGTGCTCTCGCTGTTTCGCTATCACGACGAGCTCGATGAGCACGCGCAGCGGGCGCGTCAGAAGCAGGTGCATGCGACGTTCAACCCCGGGCCGATGAAGCGGCTGTGGCGCGGGATTCGGAACTTCGTGAACACGTTGCGCGACGCATTCAACGCTGCGATCGGCGCCGTGGTCGGACAATATCAGCGGCTCAATCCGGCGAGTGCCGTCTTCACACAGAGCAATTCGGTCACACAGATCGGGCAGACGTTGATCGGCAAATTCGCCGCCAACGCGTTCGAGCCGCTGCTCGAGCAGTACATCGGGCGGTCCGTGATTCTCGATGTCGCAGATCCAATCAATCCGAATAATGCGACGCAACAGTTCGGCGGATATCTCGCGGATTACACGCAGAACTTCATCGCGATCTTCAACGTCGAGCACACCACGTCGGCGGAAATCGTGCTGGAATTGCCGGATGTCGAGCGCGGCGAAGCGCTCCCACCACTGCCCGGTCCGCCGCCGCCCGGAGCGCCTCCCGTTATGCTTCCGATGCCTCTGAAATCCGAACACGATCTCGCCGTGCGGATCGACGGCGCGCGCGTGAAGATTCAAAACGTCGGACATGAGCCCGTCGTCGTTCGCAAGCTCGAGCGCGAAGGTTTCGAACCGCTCGAGTTCGGCATGGTCCTTCCGCCGAACGCCATGCTCGATCTCCCGGCGCGTGATGCGCGCTCGGGCAAGCTCTTCGTCGAAGTCATCCGCTGCCTCGACGTCGTCGCCCCGCGGAAGTACGCGACCGTGCGTCATGCAGGCGAGCTCGTTGCGCGCACGGGCTTCGCCGATGAGTTCGATTTCCTGCATCTCGATAGCCTCCCTCTCGTCCCTCGGTTGTGGAAAGGAAATGAATCGAGGGACCCCGATCCCGAGCCGGCGGCTTCGGATGATTAGCCTTTGGTGGGTTCGTTTTCTATTTGGATCATCTCCGGCAGTGGAACTTAAGTGCCACTGCCAGTGTGCCGCGCTTCGGTGGGTTCGTTTTGAATTTTCGACCGAGTGGTCAACAGCGGTAAACGGCGGTCAATAGGCGTCAATGGCGGTAAACCAAAACCTGCTCGGTGTTCCACCCCAGAAGTGACACAAACAGCAACCTCCTTCCTGCCACGACCATAACAAGAATAGCCGCTATTTTCCGCCTAAAAATCCGTTGTAACCGCCAGTCCGTATATCCCATCAAAGATCTCATTCGGCCCATCAAGCCGTCAACCAATGTTGTCCGCACGGCTATAATCTTCTGGAGAAGGATTCCCAATGAAACCATTTCTTTTTGCGTGTCTCGGTTTTTTAGCGATGGGCGCGTGGATGGGATGCGAAAGCCCATCCAGCTCGAAGACCGCGCCGACTACGGCGCAGAGTGCGAGCGCTTCATCCGCATCCGCATCGACGCAGGTTTCTCAAACTTCGGAGACCAATACCGTGAAAGTCAAAGTATTCAGCAAGTCCGGCCAGCTCGTCGAGCTCGATTCGCCACGGGTGGTGAAGACGGACGACCAGTGGCAAAAGATTCTCACGCCCGAGCAATACAAGATCGCGCGAGCGAAAGGCACCGAGCGGCCGTTCTGTGGCAACCTGCTCGATAACCACCAGGAAGGCGTGTACACGTGCGTGTGTTGCGGCCTGCCGCTGTTCTCGTCCGATTCGAAATTCAATTCCGGCACCGGTTGGCCGAGCTTCTTTCAACCCGTCGACAAAGAGAACGTGATCGAACATCACGACAGCACTTATGGCATGGACCGCACTGAAATCCTGTGCGCGCGATGCGATTGCCATCTCGGTCACGTCTTCGAAGACGGCCCGCGGCCGACGGGATTGCGCTTCTGCGTGAATTCCGAATCGCTCAAGTTCACGCCGAAGGACAAGATCGCGGAGATCGCGGAGGGGAAATGAATTCCGAAACCCGAAAACCCGAATGGCGAATCAACGTTCAAATGCTCGAATGACGAATCAGCCGCGCTTTTGTCATTCTGAGCGCAGCGAAGAACCTCGGGATCCGAAGCGGCTCACGAAATCGAGATCCTTCGCTTCGCTCAGGATGACCGCCCCTCATGGCCGCTTGAGCATTGCTCATTCGAGCATTGATTCGGAATTCGGATTTTGAACAGGATCGCTCATGAACCGAAACACACTCACGATTCTCCTGACAGGGAGCTTGATCATGCTTGGTATTCGATCAATCGCGTGCGCAGCCAACAAAATCGACTACAAGACCTTTCCGGATCCGAAGGAAGATTTGAAGGTCGATCCGAAGGCGGGGAATCAGACGATTGTGCTCGCCGGGGGATGCTTCTGGTGCACGGAAGGCGTGTATCAGGAAACGCCGGGTGTGGTCGATGTCGTTTCAGGTTACGCCGGCGGGACGAAAGAGACCGCCGACTATGAAACCGTCTGCAGCGGCACGACCGGCCACGCGGAGTCGATCAAGATCACCTACGATCCGACGAAGACGAGCTTCGGCAAGTTGCTCAAAGTCTTCTTCGCCGTCGCGCACGATCCAACACAGCTCAACGGCCAAGGCGCCGATCGCGGCAAGCAATATCGCTCGGCGATCTTCTACGCGAATGACGACCAGAAGCGTGTCGCGGAGGCGTACATCAATCAGCTGAACGACGCGAAGGTGTTCGACAAGCCGATCGTAACCACACTCGAGCCGCTGAATGGTTTCTATCCCGCGGAGAATTACCACCAGGACTATTTCCGCCACAATCCCGACAATCCGTACATCCGATCAGTGGCTGCCCCGAAGGTCGAGAAGGCGAAAGAAGCGGCGAAGGAAGAGAAAGCGGCGACGCAGCCTTCGAAGTAGCCGTTGAACAATAATTTGATAAACGAACCGCGCGAACCAATTCGCGCGGCCTTGTACGCGCGCTCACAATTCCCTGACCGTTTCCTGTTCATAATTCCACATAGTTGTTGCGAGGAGCACTCCGATTTGTACGATATGGTGTCGCGTGGTGGGGATTGGAGCGGAGTTCTTGCGATAGATGGGGCCTTTCCGCGATTCGCACGCACCCACGGTCGGGACAATTCAGCGAGGTCGAGGGAAGCAGTTTGTGTGCGCGCCGCGCGTTATGACAAATCCTGTGGAAGGGAGAAGCAAATGAAAATGCGTCTATTGGCAACTGCGGTCGCGGCCGCGCTTGGTTTGGCTGCGGCTGCCCAATCAGCTCAAGCGGCGGCGTTTGGCGCCAGCTTGGTCGTCGTGCAAGACGGTGACGGCGCTGCGGCGCTCACCAACGCCGCCACGCCGGCGTTCCTCGACGAATTCTCGCTCGGCGGCGGCTCGATCCAGAGCATCGCGCTGCCCACTGCCACCAGTGGTGCGAACTTCGCGCTCACGCTCTCGGGGACCGCAGCCTCGGAAGGCTTTTTGACGAAGTCGGTCGACGGTCGATACCTTAACCTCGCCGGATATAACGCGACGCCCGGGACGACCCCAATCACCTCGGCAGTCGCGAGCACCATTCAGCGCGTCGTTGGGCGAATTGACCTGTCCGGGAACGTCGACACCACCACGGCACTCAATGACAACGTGAACCTCGGCAACCCGCGCTCAGTGGTTGCCGATGGAAGCAACATCTGGGTGGCAACCAGTGCACAGGGGATTCGTTATACGACGTATGGAACCGTTGGCGCCTCGACGCAGATCTCAAGCACCCCCACAAATACCCGCGTGGTAAACATCTTCAACGGCCAACTCTATACCACCAGCGCGTCCACCGTATTTCAGGGAGTCTGCACCGTTGGCACCGGTGAGCCAACGACCACTGGCCAAACGACCACTGCTCTCCAGGGCTTCCCGACTGCCAGCGGGCCCTCGCCGTATGACTACATCTTCGCCGACAGCAACACACTGTACGTCGCGGACGATCGGAGCACGGGTGCTGGCGGAATACAGAAATGGATTCAGAGCGGCGGGACCTGGACGTTGCAATATACGATGGCCCCGACTGCGACAACCGGCCTGCGAGGGCTTACGGGTTACGCGGACGGCGCTGGGAACTTCATCTTCTACGGCACGACGAGCGAATCGAGCGCGAATAAGCTCGTGACGATCACGGATGCAATTGCGGCCACGGCGCTCGCGGGCCAGACATTTACGACCCTCGCCACCGCTCCGACGAACACCGCGTTCCGCGGGGTCGAACTCGTTCCCGAACCCGCCACCGCGTCCCTGCTGATGTTCGGCGCCGCCGGACTGCTCACGCGACGCTCGCGTCGCCGCGCTTGAAGACAACGTTGTTCTTGCGAAACATCTCCGCCCCACGCCGAAACTTTCGGCGTGGGGCGGATTGTTTTCTGGCATAAGCGGCGCTCGCGCGTCGCTGACAAGGAGTCATCGGGGTGATGAATCGTACGAAGTTCAAAGGGATCGCAGCGGCGGTGGCCGTTCTGCTCATTCTGCTCGCGTTCGCAACCTGGATCGTGTGGCAACGATTCTCTGCAGCACCAGTGCGGCCGGTGTTGGGAGCGGGAACGACGATTCATTCGCTTGCTCTGCCCAACCAGGGGCGGCCGGACGGACAGACGTTGCCGTCGATGGGTTACAAGCAGGAAACGCAAGGCCGGTTCGCGAGCGCCGGGGCGCTCGATGCCGGCGGACGCATCTGGATCGGCACCGAAGATTACGGCGTGTGGATGCTCGCGCCGGATCAAGCCGCGGCGGGCAATTGGCGTCACTTCACGATCGATGATGGCCTCGGCGACGGGACCGCATACGCGCTGGCGACGGATACGCTCGCGCGCGTATGGGTCGGCCACGCGCGCCACGGCGTTTCGGTTTACGACGGGAAGACGTGGAAGAATTACGGTCCACTGAATGGGCCGCTGGGGCAGCGCGTGTTTCGCATCGCGGTTTGCCCCGCGGATGCGACGCACGGCGCGGGCGATGTGTGGATCGCCACGGAGTTGGGACTCTCGCGCTATTCGACCGCCAGCAATTCGTGGCGGTATTTCACGACCGCGCAGGGGCTGCCGCCGGATCCGTCGTGCATGGCCTTCGATCATGCCGGGAACATTTACGTCGGCACGCAATGCCATGGACTGACGATCGCTCGGGCGAACGACGATTACAAAACCTGGCAACTGATCGTCGGCCCGGACGAACCGCCGGCGATGGCGAATGGAAATGGCCTGCCGAACAATCTCATCAACGACGTGCTCGTGACGCATGACGGCACGATCTTCGTCGCGACAACGCATGGCCTCGCGCGAAGCGTCGATCACGGGGCGAACTGGACCTTTCGCCGCGGCGCGGATTGGGTGGCGAAATTTCGCGGAGCGATTGACGGTCCAACCGACGGTTGGACACCGCCCGCGGGCGCGGCGATCGGTGAAGATTTCGTGCAGTGTCTCGCGGAAGATGATGACGGCCGCTTGTGGGCCGGCTATCGCATGATGGGATACCAGTGCCTCGACGAAAAGACGCTCGCGGTCATCTATCAAGGCCCACGGAAGCAGACCGACGACGTGAGCGTGATTCTCCCGCGGCCGGGGCAAACGCCGTTGCTCGGCTGCCGCGGATTTGGCATTCGCGAAGCGTATGGGCCGGCGAGCAGTCCTTTGGCGTCGACGGAGGTCACAACTGCCGCGCCGATGCCTGCAAGCGCGCCCGCGCCCAACGCGGAGGAACTGGCCGAATTGACCAAGAGCATTCGCGCGCTGCCATCGAGTGATGCGGCCGTTGCGGCGTTCTTGTCTCAGGATTGGGACACGCAAGGCGATTGGGTCGGACGGTATGGGCGACAGGCGGCAAATTGGCCCGGATTTGGGAATCTCGCGGGGCGCTCATCCACACATGAATTCGAAGTGCTGGTCGGCCCGCATCGGAAGGATCTGGCCACCACAGTCTTTGGCTATTACAACGATCCGGATTCCAAATCGCCAAAAGCACTTTACATGCCTATCAAAGGCAAGCGAATGATCGGCGAGTTGAACGACGGCGGATGGCAGGGGAAGGTCTACGGCCAGAACTTCGAAGGCCCGGATCTGTGGATGGGCGTGACCGTGCCGCAAGGACTGACACGCGTGAGCGTTTACTTCCACAATCTCGGCGCCAACGGCGGCGATGATCGGTGGCGCGATTACACGGTGGAGCTGAGGCGGAACATGAGCAGCACACCGGACAACGAGCACGCGCCACCGGTTGCAACGACCCGTGTCGCGACGGCGCAGGATATCGCGTATCGAACGTTTCTCCTCAGCGGTGGAAAGTACTGGCTCCGCGTGCGGAGCAACTACAGTCACATGGCCGGCGAGAGCGCCGTCTTCTTCGACCGAGTCGAACCGCGGCCGGATCCGCATGACGACGATGACGTGACCGCGCGCTACCTCAGCGGCGTGCGGTACGATCCGCCGCCCGCCCCGCCGCGCTCGGCATCCGAATCTGAAGCGCTTCGCGCGGCTCGCGATCTATGGGACGCCCTCGACGCCGCTTACGCCAACAGCAACGCCACCAGCCTCCAGTTCCCCTACCGCCATCTCGCCTACCGCGCCGCCGCCGCAAACGGCGCGACCGCGGATCTCCTGGAGAATTGGCGCTGGACGCTGCACCTGTGGACACCTGAAGACCGCGCGAAATGGGAAACCGTGATGGCACAGTCGCGCGAGTCGCTCAAACGGAATTAAGCGACGACACTGGCGGACCTGAGATCGTCGCGGCGCCCGCTCAACCGTGTTTGACAAGCGGCCAAAACACGGCGAAGACGCAGCACATTTCGAATTGCAAGACGATCGCCATTGTGATCGTCATCGCGACCCACAACTTTACGGGTGAAACGACTAATCGATAGGCCAGCGAACGCGGCTTTGCAGGCTTCACTGGCTTGGGCTCGCGATCGGGACGTTGGCGTCTGCTCTCGCCCCAATCCGCCCACGGCGTCTTGCGGTAGATCATTACGAAGAACGTGTGAAGCAATAGAAAGATCGCGAGCACGATCAAGCGTCCGTCGCTCAGTAGCCAGTGGCGAATCATCCAAGCCGCGCTCGTGATCGGCGAGCCGTTGAGCAAATACGTGAGCGACCATCTTTGCTTCGCGACCGCGTCGCCGGGCTTGAGCGTGATCGGGGGTCGTTGCTCGTAAAGCACGTCGCTCGGAAAGTCTGCCACGGCGCCGGATGTGAGGTGAAGTTCCCAACCACTTTTGGACGGTCCGACTTTTTGAATGACACCGGCGGGAACCTGGGCGCGAAGATGCTGGGCGATGATGAGCAGTCCGTGTGCGGTGACGAACGAGAAGCCGGCGACCAGGATCAGCACGAGCGCGCGAAATATCGCCCGCCAGCCATCGGGCGCGGTCACTGGTTGATTCGATTCGGTCGTTTGGGTCATGGTGAAGCCTGATTGGGCTGCAGAGAAGTATGTTCCGCGCTGGCCAGGGCGGCGCCGCATTCGGGGCAGCGGGCGGATGAGCCGCGGAGGTCGTAGCCACATTGCACACAGAGGTTGTGTTTGTGTCGCCGATGACGAACGCGCAAACGATTCGCGGCCACGAGCAATGGGATTGCGGCGAGCGTCATGAGCGCGGAGATGTGAAGCTGCAAGCGATGAAAGCGGACGGTGACGCTCGCAGGTTTTGCTTGTTGTAGGAACGTCTCCGTTTGCGTGCCCTCAAGAAGACCATTGTTCGCGAGCAGGTATTTCGCCGAGACATTCATCGGGCTTTGCAACCAGAGCGACGCCAGCGGCTCCGGCGGGAGCAGGCCATACATCAGCCCTTGAGCCGGCCGCTGGTTTTCGACGAGGTCTCGGCTCGGATGCCAGAAGCGATCGTGCACGCCCGGCTCGATCACCGCTTGAAGCGGAATGAAAGGGTTGTATTGGCCCATGAGCCGCCAAGGACAGTTCGTGATCCACGTGAATTGCACGGACCCTCGACACGACGAGAGCCAGATCTGCGTTTCGTCGCCGTTCCAATACAACTCGGGAACGGTGCGCCGACTTGTGACCCAGAGCGCGGTGAGGCTGGAAATCAGCAGCAATGCGAGAACCGGGACGCGCGGCGCGATTCGCCGACCGATTCTCCGGGCCAGCCACGCGAGCAGCATGATGAGCAAAATGATTGGCGCGAGAAGCGACCCTCGCAGTGGGCGGTATAGATCATCCGGCAAGACCACCGCCGGAGTCTCAGGAGTCTGTCCCCAGCTTTCGAGGACGCGCGCCGCGTAAAGCCGGTTGTTGTGATAGACGTGCGAGAGTCGTCCGCCGCCGGTTGTGGCCCATCCCGGGTCGTGCAGTAGTTGCTTGAAGATTTCCGCATTCGCCGCTGATGGAAACAATTGCAACACGGCGATCGCTTCAGGCGTATTGCGCTGCGCAAACCACTTTTGTCCCAGCGCTTCCAACCGCGGGTCGACCGGCATTGCGATCGTCACGACGCTTCCAGCAAACAAAGCTCGGAATGCCGGCGAACTCGGCAGCGCCGGTATGTAGACCCACCGCATCGGCCGCGTGGTGGGGAATTTCGCCGCCTCGCGCACGGCATCGGTAATCTGCGGGCCGGTGTCCAGAAGGCGGAAATCCATCGTTACCATCTGCGAAAGATGCTTACGCGTTCGATCTGTCTCGGGATTCGCCAGCAGCGGAACGAGCCTCAGCGCGCGACGCTCAAGCTCGCCTTGATATACATCCGTGGAATCTCGCGGCATGAGCCGCGTCGAATCGATCTGGAAGATCATCGCCTCAGCGCCGTCGTGCATCAGCATCTGGGCGGTTTCATTGGCGCCCCAGCCGTCAATCTCGACGGTTATCGTGTCTGTGCGCGGACCTTTAAACTGCTCGTCGACATGGAATTCGAAATATCCGCGGCCAAACGGCGGCGGGTTGGGCTGGACAATCTTCACGACATGACCGCGAGCGACGACGTCTGCGTTGGCGACCATCAGCTCAAGGCTGTCCTCGGATCGAATTTCCGCTCGCACAAACGAGGTGCAAACCAGGATGAAGAAAATGAAAGCCCACGGCCGCCCCTGCATGCCCACGATTCTAACGCAGATGGCGCGGAGCGCGCGATCCCGCGGTAGGATGGGGCGAGCATTTTAAAAGGGTGAACATGAACGCCACAAAGATCAAAGGCATTCGTGCGGCGGGGCTGGCGTTTCTTGTCGTTGCGTCATCGGCTGCCGTCGCGCGGCACGGTCTGAGATCGTCAGCGTCCGCTGGAACCCTTCCCGCGGCCCAGCTTGTGTCGACCCGACCGAGCCATCCTGCAATAGCCGACTGGGATGTCGCGTCACAAGGGGCGTATGCGAGCTCCGGCGCGATCGACGCGCGCGGACGCATCTGGGTTGGAGCGGAAGATCGCGGACTTCACATGTTCGATCCGGGCGAAGGCGACGCGGGAAAGTGGCGAACATTCACGACGAAAGACGGGCTTGGCGATGACGCCGTCTACGCGCTCGCCGCGGACACGCGCGGCCGCGTGTGGGTGGGTCATCTGCGAAACGGCGTTTCCGTCTTTGATGGAACGGTCTGGAAGAACTACGGCCCGCTCGACGGACCGCTTGGCCAGCACGTATATCGCATCGCCGTATGCCCCGCCAGCGCCGCTCGCGGTGGTGGCGATGTGTGGATCGCGACGGAGCTTGGGCTTTCGCGCTATTCCGACGTGACCCGTTCCTGGACGTACATTCTTCCCGGCCAGGGCTTGCCGGCGGACCCATGCTGCATCGCGTTCGATCACTTCGGCGATATCTACGTCGGCACGCAATGCCATGGAATCGCGATGGCGCAGGCAGACGAAGACTACAAATCGTGGCACACCGTTACTGGGCCGGAACAACAACCGGCCGCGTCGAATGGCAAAGGGCTGCCGGGGAATCTGATCAACGATATCCTCGTCGCGCACGACGGCACCATTCTCGCCGCTACCACGCGCGGCCTCGCGCGAAGCGCCGATCGCGGCGCCACGTGGACGTTCCGCCGCGGCGCGGACTGGATCGCAAAGCGGGAAGGATCAATCGACGGCACGCCCGAGAATTGGGCGCCGGATGACGGCGCGACCGTGGCTGAGGACTACGTGACGTGCCTGGCGGAAGACAGCGCGGGACGACTGTGGGTCGGATATCGAAGCAAAGGCTATCAGTGCCTCGACGAGAAGGCGTTAAGCGTCATTGCAGACGGCGACGCGCAACAGGCGGATTATTGTGCGTTCATTCTTCCGCGGCAGGGAGAAACGCTGCTCGTCGGCACGCGCGGATTGGGGTTGTGCGAAGGAACGAGCGATCTGCTTAATCCACCTGCGGGGAAGCACAGCGCACCCTTCGCCCGCCCATCGCTTCCCAGCGCTGCGAAAGTGCCGAGCGCGGCGGAGCTCGAACATCTCACCAAGAGCGTTCTCGCGCTTCCGATCGACACGTCACCCATCCCGGCCTATGTCTCGCAGGATTGGGATACTGCGGGCGATTGGGTTGGGCGCTATGGCCGGCAGGCCGCCTACTGGCCTTGGTACGAGAGCCTTGTTCGGGCGCCCTCCGCATATGATTTGACGGCACTCGAGGGCCCGCATCGTAAGGACGATGGCGGACCCTGGACCTATTTCTTCGACCTGGATGCAAAATCACCAAACGTGCCATATGCCCCGGGTCGCGGCCGCCGCATTCGCGGTGAATGGAACGATGGAGGCTGGCAGAAGAAATTCGGACAAACCTTTGAAGGGCCGGATGTCTGGTTCAAGGTCACCGTACCGAATCGCACGCGCGTAAGCGTGTACATCTACAACATCGGCTACAACCGGAACCTGGATCGCTGGCGCGATTACGTGATCGAAGTGAAAGACTACTGCGACGATCTCAATACCGCGCAGCATGAGCCAGTGCTCGCTGCGTCGCGCGTCCCGCCGGCGCAGAACGGAGCCTACCGCACCTTTCTTCTCAGCGACGGGCAGTACTGGATTCGCGTCGCGAGCAATTACAGCCACGTGGCGTGCGTGACGGCGGTTTATTTCGACCGCGCCGAACCGCTGGCCGATGCCGGAGACGACGTCACGTCGCGATATCTTAGCGGGGTGCCGTACGATCCCCCCGCCGCGCCTCCCCTCGAGGCAAGCGCGAATCCGGCGCTTCGCGCAGCCCGGGATCTGTGGGACGCGCTCGACGATTCATTCGCGGCAGACGTCCAGATGCCCTATCGCTTCCTCGCCTACCGCGCCGCCGCCGCCAATGGCGCGAGCCCGGAGCTGCTCGCCAACTGGCGCTGGACGCTACATCTTTGGACGACCCAAGATCGCGCAGAATGGGAACACGTCATGGCCCAATCCCGCGAAGCGCTCAAGACAAAGCAATCGGAAATGAAGCCGGACCAGCAGTAGTCACCGCCCGCGGTTGGCGGATAGTTATTCAGTGTTGCGCAACCAAGATACCGCATTCGGGACAGCGACCGGATGACCCGCGGAGGTCGTAGCCGCATTGCAAGCAGAGATTGCCGTTGCGCCGACGACGGCGATTTCGCCAGCGACAGATCGCGGTCAAAAGCGGAATCGTGACGAACAGCATGAATACCGACATGTGAATCTGGAGGCGATGGAATTGGGCCGTGACGGTCCCGGGTGAGCGCGGCGCAGAAAACGACTCCTGCTGCGTGCCGAGCAGCAGGCCGTTATTCGCAACGTAATACTTTCGCGAGACGTTCGTTGGCATTGTCCACCAGAGAGGAATCAGCGAATCAGTCGGCAGCATGGCGCAGAGCAGTCCTCGCGGCGGATCAACTTGTTGAGCCACAAAGCGAGGGCGCGCTAACATGGCGCGGCTTGTAAGGTAGTCCCGGCTGGTCGTTAATCTTGAAGGGCAATCGGTCATCCACGTGAGTTGCACCCAGCCACGAAATGGAGAAAGCCAGACCTGCGTTGTGTCGCCGTTCCAATAGAGTTCCGGGACGGTGGTGCGACTCGTTATCCAAAGGGCAGCGAGAGCGCTCATCAATAGAAGCGCGAGAACGGGCAAACCGCGAATGACTCGCCGCGCTGCGCGACGGACGAACCACGCCAACAGAATCAGGCCCGCAAGCGCTGTCGCGACGAGCGGACCATGCAATGGTTGGTAGAGATCGTCAGGCAAGATTCCGGCTGCGAGGTCGACCGGCTGCCCCCAGCTTCTAAGGACCTCCGCGGCGTGCAGGCGAGTGGTGTAATACACGTGTGACAACCGCCCGGCAGGTTCTGTCATCAATGTGGGGTCGCGGAGCATCTTCCTGAAGATCTCCGTGTTCTGCGGCGTAGGAAATAGCTTGAGTGTGCTGATCGCCAGAGAAAGTTCGCCTTTTGAGAGCCATGTGTGCCCCAACGACTCCAATCTTGAGTCGACGGGCACCTGGATGGGCTCTTGGATCCTTATATTGCTCCCCACGGAAAGCTCGCGGTAGGCCGGCGAGTTCCGCGGCGGCAAAACCTCGACCCATCGAACCGGCTGTGTGCTGGGAAACTTCGCGGCCTCGCGCACGGCCGCGATGAGCTGCGGCCCGGTGCTCAGAACTCCACCGTCCATCGTGACCACCTGAGAGCGATGCTTTCGTGTTGGATCGGTCTCCGGAGCCGGCAACAGCGGGAGGATAGTCAACGCACGCCACGCCAATTCCGTTCGGTAGCGATCGTCGCGGCTCCTCGGTGTGAGCTGGGCGGGATCGATCCGGAAGATCATCGCTTCTGTGCCGCCCTTGAGCAGCGTCTGCGCGAGGGCACTGTTTCCCCAGTTGTCGAAGTCGATCGTTACTTTGTCCGTGCGAGGACCCTTGAATTGCTCCGTGACTTGAAACTCGAAGTATCCGAGAGCGGTCAAAGGAGCCGGCGAGACGACTTTCGTGATGTGACCGCGAGCAACGAAATCGGCGTTGGCAACCGTCAGCTCCAGGCTGTCCGCCGACCTCATGTCCGCTCGCGCGATCGTGGTGAGAACCAACCCCAGGAAAACGAAGAACAGCCGCCCCAGCATGGCACAGATTGTAACGAAGAAGGCCCGCCGGTGGGGCGGGCCTTCGGTCGTTCAATTCTGTTGCAGGATCTTACGCCGATTCTTTGCGGCGTTCGGGTTTTAGTTCGAAGAGGTTTACGCGGCCTTCAACGACGTCTTCGTCGATGACGTACTTGCCGCCCTGGTGATCGGGGAGCTTGTACATCAGCTCGAGCATGATTTCTTCGCACACCGCGCGGAGGGCGCGGGCACCGGTGTCGCGCTTGAGGGCGCGCTCGGCGATCAGTTCCAGGGCACGGGTCGTGAATTCGACTTCGCTGCCCTCGAGGCGGAAGAACTTCTGGTACTGCTTCACCAGCGCGTTCTTTGGCGTGGTGAGAATGTTGATGAGCGTTTTCACGTCGAGCGGCTCGAGCGTGGCGCACACGGGAAGTCGGCCGACGAATTCGGGGATCATGCCGAATTCGACCAAGTCTTCCGGCTGAACCTGTGCGAGGATTTCCGCACGATCGCGCGAGCTTTCGCTCGGCGCGGTTTCAGAGCCGAAGCCGATTTGGCGGCGGCCGAGACGTTTGCGGATGATGTCTTCGAGCCCGACGAACGTTCCGCCGCAGATGAAGAGGATCTGCGCGGTGTCCATCTGGATGTATTGCTGTTCCGGGTGCTTGCGGCCACCCTGCGGCGGGATGTTGCTGATGGTGCCTTCGAGCATCTTCAGCAGGGCCTGCTGCACGCCTTCGCCGCTCACGTCGCGCGTGATGCTGACGTTGTTCTGCGTCTTGCCGATCTTGTCGATTTCGTCGACGTAGACAATCCCGCGCTGCGCGGCCTCAAGATCGTAATCCGCGTTCTGCAAAAGCTTGAGCAGGATGTTCTCGACGTCTTCGCCGACGTAACCGGCTTCGGTCAGAGTCGTCGCGTCGCCGATCGCAAACGGCACGTTGAGAATGCGCGCGAGCGTTTTCGCGAGAAGCGTCTTACCGCTGCCGGTCGGGCCGATCAGCAGCACGTTGCTCTTGTCGATCTCGACTTCGTTCTGGGCGGCCTCGGGATTTTGTTCCTGCGTGCTCAATCGCTTGTAGTGATTGTGAACCGCGACGGCGAGCGCCTTCTTCGCGTATTCCTGACCGATCACATATTGATCCAAAAATTCTTTGATCTGCCGCGGACTCGGGATCGAGCTGAACAGCGGCTGGGCGCTGGTGAGCTTTCGTTTTTCCTGGCGGATGATGTTGTGCGCGAGATCAACGCAGTTGGCGCAGATGTAAACGTCGGACGGGCCTTCGACCATCGGGCCAACGTCGCGCGAGCTCTTTCCGCAGAACGAGCAGGTTGTGACGCGTCGACCGCGGAAGGGAGGCGTACCACCGCTGCCGGTTCCACCCCCGCCGCCGTTGCCGCCACCGGATCCTGGGCCGTTGCCGGGAGGAGTCGTTCCGCCGTTGCCCGGGCGATTCGTATTGGCCATCGAAATGCCTTCTTCCTGAACGGATCAAGATTCGCTTTCGCGAATCTCGCGCCGCGCACGCGCGGCGGCTAAACCTGTCGTGGGGCAATTCTTGCGCGGATCGCGCAACAGTTGTCCTACCGACGTACTTATCGAACATCGCAGGGGGCGGACTTGACCTTCATTTCCCGCTCCCGCCGACCCCTATTAGTAATGCAAACGCCCCCGGGGAAAAAGAGAAAAAACCCTCGCACGTGGTCCGGATAACATCACCCAGAGAGAATGGAGGATAGGGGATTGAGAATGGAAAGTTTCCTGCCATGCTCCATCTTCCATCTTCTATCCTCTCTTCTGCCCGGGCTGCTCGACCGGCTTTCGCGCATGGGCGAGCAGTTTCTCTTTGGCGCGCTCGAATTCGACGTCCGACATCTGCCCCGACTTGTGCAACTGACGCAAGTCCGACAACGTGAAGCCGATGCCCATCGTCTGGTCCGGTTCCTTGAGCTTCTTCCGCATCCGGCTGATTGCGAAGAAGCCGACCCCGCAGATCGCGACGATCACGAACGACAGTACGATGATTTGAAATGCGTCGTTCACGCGGCGCCTCGAATTGCCCCGATTGATCGTAAGAGGCGTCTGGTAAAGGGTCAACGCGCAGTGAAACCAAACGCCGCGGGCGCGACTTTCAAACAACGTCGCGCCCGCGGCGGATTCATTTTGGCCCGTCTTTCTGATTAGTAGGCCGTATAGAGCTTACCGGCGGCGTCGGTCAGCGTGCCGGTATTGGCCGTTACCGTGCCCTGCGTGGCGTCATAGACCCAGCCCACGCCGGTGTTCGCGGCCGCCGCGAAGGTGCCGGCGCCCTTTTCTGTCCCGAGAGGAATCCCCGGCAGGACGCGAAGGTACGGTCCGTAGATGAAGTTACCGGTCTTCGTGGCGCAGAGATTGCCTTGGTCATCGGAGTAAGCCGTCAGCGCGCCCGGCGTCGCGTTGATATTCGCGACGGACGGATACGCACCGTTGTGCTCCTGGGCGTACAGGTCGATCGCATTGCGCAGCGTGCGCAGGTCGGCCGATAATGCCGAGTCCGTCGCGCCGGCGGCGCCACGACTCATGCGCGGAATCGCGATCGCGGCAATGATCGCGATAATTACCACCACGATCACGAGTTCAATCAAGCTGAAACCACGATGGACAGACCAGCGCATTGTCGCTCCACATTTTCGGCGAAGGATCTCAAAGGAAATGGGAACTCAACCCGCCGTGCTTAACGGTCCCTGCGACATGCGCTGCATCCGATAATTCGGCGCGCCTGCGTCACTCAAGGGAATATTTATCTCGATCTTGCCGTGAATCGTGCTGCGAAATGATTCGATATCTGTTGTATGCCAGGAGCGCGCGACCATTTTGGGGAGCCATCCAAACGACGCGGAACGTCGATCATCTATTGCACCGTCTTATTGGTGTTGATGACGATCTTCGTCGCGTTCAGCGTCGACCTCGGGCGCGCTCGACTGGCGAAGACAGAGCTTCAGCGCGCCGCGGACGCCGCCGCGTTGTACGCCGTCGACGGGCTCACCAAGAATCTGAGTGCAGGTCAGATTCGTCAGCGCTGCGTGGATGCCGCCGGTGACAACATTTGTGACGGCACGCAAGTGGTCCTCAATCCGAGCCAGGATGTCGAATGGGGAACGTGGGACCCGGGTATCGCATCGTTCACCACTGTATCGGACCCGAGCGGCGCGACCGCCATCCGTGTGACGGCGCGACGCACATACGCGACGGGAAATCCGATCCCGACCATCTTCGCGAGAGTTCTTGGCCAAAACAGCTTTGATGTGACCGCCGTCTCCATCGCCGCGCGCGGTCACGTGATCTCGCCGAGCGTGGAGGCAGATGGATCGCCCTGGCTTGCGGGAATGCCGAGCGGATCCACCGTTCCGGCAACGGGTGGAAACCCGACGCCCGCGAATGCGCCGACCAATTCGCCGAGCCAGATCACGGATCTTCCGATCGTGCCCGGTGCCCATCTCTATTTTCGCAATACAAGCGGCAGCACGAGTTACCAGGATGCAGGCACTTTTGGTCCGGATGGCAACACCAGCTGGATGGTGCAGCAGGACCCGGTAAACGGCATCAACTCGACCAAAGCCCCCCTCAACGCACTGGTCGGCATCTTCCTCGACGATCGCACGCCAAGCTCCACTGCGATGAACCCGACCTTGGACTTCTCGACGACCGCCAGCCGGAACTTCACGACGCTCTCGCCGAAGCTCAAGCAGGTGTTCTTCATCGGCGACGGCCTGACGGATAGTGGCCAGCTGCAGGACTTCGTCGTGCCGACCGGCGCGACACGCTTCTACCTTGGGATCATGGATGAGAAAGGCTGGTGGTGGGACAACACGGGCACCCTTTCAACCACCATGATGGATCAGAAAGTCACGCTCGTTAAATAAGTCCGCAGGCACTGTCCAACACCCGCAGCATCTCTGACATGTTTTTGCGCCGGCCCATGCGCAGGCAGAGCGCCTACACTTATCGGTCGTTGGGCAGGCTTGGTGGTAATCGTGGCGACAGCGCAGGCCGATGAAATGCGTGGATGTACGACATGAATCGAAAAGTCACGCTCGTTGCTGGCGTTGCGCTCGCGCTCGCGGTTGTGGGGGCGGCCGAGATGAAGCTCGCGGCGCGGTTTGGCGCCAATGAGCTCGCGCGCTCTGTTCCGGAGGCGAATCGGCCCAGCGTGCGCTTCACGCGACCCGCGCACCAGGAGACCAACGTCCCGCCCAGCGCGTTCGTCGCCGCGGACGTCAATCTGCCGAACGAAGGTCATGGCATTGATCCCGCGTCGATGAACGCCGGCGCGGTGAAGCTCTATCGCACGAACGATCATCAGGTCGTCGACGCGCGCGTGAACACCAGCGGCGCCGGCGATGCGATCGTGTTGCAGCCGGTCGATCTGCTCGAAGCAAACACCGATTACACATTCGAAGTGAACGGCGCGAAGGACACCAGCGGCGCGGTGTTCCTCCCCTTCTCGATGCATTTCACGACCGGCGCTCCAATGAACCTCACGGAGTTTCCGGCGGCGTTTGAAAAGGTCGCGCTCAATTCAACGCACGATGTGTTTACCGGCCTGACGATCGGCCTGGATCACAAGCTCTACGCGTGTTCGTTTGATGGCAAGATCGTTCGCTTTCCCATCAGCGGTGATGGGACGCTCGGCGAGCCGCAGAAGATCACGACAGTCCAAGCCGCGAACAAAGGTCCACGACTGATCACAGGGATCGTGTTCGACCCGTCCTCAACTCCAGATAACCTCATCCTCTGGGTGAGCCACGGTCAGATGGCGATCGACGCCGGCCGAATCGAAGGCGCCGACGACTGGACCGGCAAGATCAGCGTTGTCAGCGGACCGGATCTGAAGGATTATCGCGACGTCATCGTGCATCTTCCGCGCGGCTTCAAAGATCATCTGAACTTTCAGCCTGAATTTGGTCCCGACGGCGCGCTTTACTTTTGCCAGGGTGCAAACACGTCCACCGGCGCGCCGGACAAGAAGTGGAACTTCCGCCCTGAGCGATTGCTGACGGCGAGCGTTTTGCGGCTCGATCCGAAATTGGTTGGAAATACTCCAATCGATGTGAAAACGGATGAAGGCGGAACATACGACCCGAATAAGGCCGGTGCGCCGCTCACGCTCTATGCCACCGGCGTGCGCAGCGGATTCGACGTCCTGTGGCACAGCGACGGGAATCTTTATGTCGCGCTGAACGGCGCCGCCGCGGGGGGAAATGTTCCGGGCACGCCAAATGGCGCGAAGGATTTCGCCCCGCAGATCAACAACATCACCGAAACGACCGACGAT
>JAICIO010000047.1 GCA_025924315.1 Phycisphaerae bacterium | reverse complement strand
TGCGCTTCAGCGCACCGGTTATTTGCTTTTCCAATTGAGAAAAAAAGCTTTCTCATTTAATTCCCGCGCGCATTTGTAGGGTCCGCTTGAGCGGACCGGTTATTTCTTGGGTTCGAAAAGGCGAATAACCGGTCCGCTGAAGCGGACCCTACAAGAGCCATCTCGCGCGCGAATTAAGTGAGATCCGTATTATTCCCACAACACCGGGCAGACGTTCGGATCGGTGTAGTCCGGCCTGCCGTCGATCTTTCGACACAGTCGATCGTTCCAATGCATCGCGAGGCTGCCATCGCCGCGGCGATATTCCAGATACCGGTTCGTCTCATCCTGCATGTGAATCGCGATCGACCGCCGCGGTTTGTCGGATCGATTCGGACCTGACCCATGGATCGTCAGACAGTGGTGAAAGCTCACGCAGCCCTTCTTCAGATTCGCGGGCGCTTTGATGATCGGATTTCCGCCGGTGTTGAAGTTCTTCTCGAGTCCCTCGAGATCGCTGCTGAAGAAGTCGAGCTTCTCTGTGTTGTCCGGCCACTTGTGGCTGCCGTCGATCATCGTGATGGTGCCCATCGCTTCATCGCAATCGTGAAACGGCACCCACGCGGTGATGAGGTTCGTCGACGTGCAAGTTTTCCAGTATCCGCGATCGGTGTGCCAGCCGACGTTGGCCTTCTTGTCCGGCCGATCGATCGGCTTCCAGAGCAGCTGATCGTGCCAGAGCCGAATCGTCGGCGAGCCGCTCAGCTTCGCCGCGATCGCGCCGACGAGCGGATTGCGCACGAAGTTAAACAGCTCTCGATTCTGAAACGACGAGTAATCGTTCTTCCGCAGCACATCGCCCTGCGATGCGTTCCACCCTGGGATAAACTTGTCCTGCGCCTTTACGAGATCGTCGCGCTCGCCCTTGTAAAATCGATCCGCCCCGCGAAGGGCGGATTCGATCTGCTCGTCGGAGTAAATCTTCTTCGAGAGGTAATATCCATGCTCGCGATAGAACTTCACGTCGTCATCGGAAGGCATCAGCGCGAGCTGTTCGTCGGTAAGTCGCATCGTCATTCGTGTAGGGTGTGCTTCAGCACACCGATTTTCAAGCCGCGGCGTGCTGAAGCACACCCTACCCGCCGTTATCATCAAAGCCGATGGAAGTTCAATTATGGAATGATCTGGCGAAACGCGCCGGCGTCACGCTCTCGCCGCCGCAGCATGGGTTGCTGTCGAAATATCTCGATCTGCTGATCGAGGCGAATCAGACGATGAACCTCACGCGCATCGTCACGCGTGAGGCCGGGGAGGTTGGGCACATCGGCGACGCGCTCACGCTGCTGCCCTTCCTGCCAAAGGAAAAGATCCGCCTCGCGGACGTCGGCACCGGCGGCGGCGTGCCGGGGATTCCGCTGGCGATCGCGCGGGCGGATATTCACGTCACGCTGATTGAAGCGACCAAGAAAAAGGCGGAGTTCCTGCGCCGCGTCGCCGACGCGCTGCCGCTGCTCAATCTCAACGTCGTCGCCCAGCGCGCCGAAGACGCCGGTATCAATTCACTGCGAGAGTCCTTCGACATCGTGACCGCCCGCGCCGTCGGCGAGTTGGTCTGGCTCGCCGAATGGTGCCTTCCGCTCGCGAAAAAGGGCGGAAAAGTCCTCGCCATGAAAGGCGCGAAGATCACCGAAGAACTGCCCGTCGCCAAAAAAGCGATCCTGATCCTCGGCGGAATGCCGCCCACCGTTCACCCGGTTGAACTTCCCGGCGCCGAACATCACGTGATCGTCGAGATCCGCAAAACCAGCTTCACCCGGAAAGGCTTCCCGCGCGCGGCGAGCGTGGCGAAAGGGAAGCCCTTAACCTGAGAGTTACCCATGCGAGCGCGCGACACTCTGAATTACAGCACGGAAGCAAAGCCGGGCCTCGTGATCACTGAAGTGCATGATGGATTCGTTGCGTACCGGAAGAAGCGGCCGCTTTCCTACTGGCTGCTGATGGGCTTCATCACGGGAGCGGCGTTGTGGTTTTTGTTCATCGCCGGAGCAATTGTGGCAGTTGTTGCGAGCGATTGGTACGAAGGCGCGCCGCCGGGACAAGTCATTGATGCACTACTCCATGCAAGCAGGCATGAAATCGCCCAGCGCTTCCTCGCCCCGGTTGGGAAGATGACAGTGATCATTCCTTTCACGGTCGGCCTCGCTTGTCTCGGCTTTTTTTCGGCCGCTGATTGGCGATTGAGCGTTCATGCGAACAAGCTTCAAGTTACAAATTCAAAGGGGCGACCGCGGCTAAACGGAGCTGCAGAAGACATGGAGCGCATGCGCGTAAGCTGGTACGCACTGGAAATCAGATTTCGGAAGAGCTTCCCCTGGAATGTAACGTTAGCCAAGCGAAGAGACGCTCTCCTCTTGCGCTCAATGATCGCAAAGCATCTTGGTTTGGTTGTTGATGAGAAGAGCGGCCGGTGCCAGCTGGCAACCGCCGTTATGCCGCCTGCCGAATGAGGCCGGCTCGCTTACCCTGTGCGATAAGATGCGCGGCGAAGTCGGCGCGCTCGTGAAGTTCGGCGATGCGGATGAAGGCGAGAAGCTTTCGCGCGGCGTCGGCGTCATTCCAATCCATCGAATCAAATGTGCGGAAGTAGAGTGCATCGGCGAAGGCGAGTTGCCCTCGCGATTTCATGCCAGCGCCTTCGGCGTATTTCCATTGCGTCGGGCGGAGCTCGAAGAGCTCATAGCCGAGCGAGCGGACGTATTCATCCACATCGCCGAAAAGGGGCTGGCCGTGATAGAGCGGCAGGAATTCGACTTCGATCTCGAGGCCGACGACCGACCGCAGCAGCAGATCTTCCGATCCGCGCAGAATGTTGAGCTCGGCGCCTTGCGCGTCGAGCTTGATGAAGTCGACACGATCGATGCCCGCGTCATTGAGCTGATTGGCGAGCGTATCGACCTTGATCTGCATCGTGCGCTGCGTCGCGACGCGCTCGGGCGACGGATAGCGATCGAAGATTTCCTGATTCGGGAGAAAGAGCGACGACGCCTGCTGCTTGGCCGTCAGATGAAAGTCCAAAACGCCCGCGCGCTCCCACAGCGGCGTGCGTAACACGACGCGCTTGATATCGGATCGCAACGGTCGCAGCGGCGCGCGTTCGTCGGGCTCGAATTCGACGACGGTGAGATTCCGCACCGATTCCCACTGCGGCGCAATTCCGCCGCTGGAACCAATGTCCACCAGCGTAATCGGAACGTCCGCGGGCGCGCTCATTCTTCAGATTATCGGTCGTTGCGCGGTCAAAAGATAAAGATCCGCAGATTTCGCAGATTCGCGCAGATTAAAGGTGAATTCAATCTGCGAAAATCTGCGTAATCTGCGGATCAACTCTTCGCGGTTATACTTTCATGCGCCTCGAGTGCGTGGGATGGAGCCCACGAGAGGTGACATATGCTGGCACCTTATCCCAGGAAGGAGCCGCCATGCTGGTGCTGACTCGGAGCCGGACGCAGTCCGTCATGATCGGATCGGATGTGGAGATGAAAGTCGTCGATGTCCGCGGGGACAAAGTGCGGCTTGGATTCATCGCCCCGCCGTCGGTAGCGATCCATCGCAAGGAAGTTTACGACGAGATCGTTCTTGAGAATCAGTTGGCGTCGCAGTTACGCCCGGCCGATCTCGCGCCCGCCGGCCAATCGAAAGGAACAACCGAAATGGATCCATTTCTGCGCGCTGCGATCGAGGAAGCGAAGAAAGGATTATCCGAAGGCGGATTGCCGATCGGTTCCGTGCTGGTGCGCAACGGCCAGATCATCGGCCGCGGGCACAATCGGCGCGTGCAGCACGGTGATCCGATGGCGCACGCCGAGATCGATTGCCTGACCAACGCGGGTCGGCAGAAAACTTACGCCGACACTGTCCTCTATTCGACGCTCATGCCGTGTTACCTATGCACCGGCGCTGCGGTGCAGTTCGGCGTGCCCAAGGTGATCGTCGGCGAATCCGTCACCTTCCCCGGCGGCGAAGGCAAATGGGGAAAATCGCCGGACTTCATGCGCGCCAACGGCATCGAAGTCGTCGATCAGCACGATCCGGAATGCATCGAGATGATGACGAAGTTCATCCGCGACAATCCGGCGCTGTGGAACGAGGATATCGGCGTCGAGTGAACAGGTGCTGATCGAGAAACGGTTATTGATTATTGATTAACCAGCATCCGCGCATCCTGTTAATCAATAATCAATAAATCACTACAGCCCATGTCCCAACCGATCGCGTACATAGCCGCACACGCTGCGTCGCATGCGACGGTTGAAGTCGGCGCAAGGGGCGTGACACTCACGCGGCCGATGATCGGGCTGCGGCGCGCGGGTGGGGTTTTCGCGACGACGCTGACGATTTTATGCGGATTCGCGGTGTGGGCGCTGGCGTCGCTCGATCCGAGTACGCCACTCACGCCGCTCGGGTTGTCGATGATCAGCGTGTTCGTCGCGGCACTGTGCGCTTTTGCGTGGGTCAATGCGATCGACGAAGCCTCGCGGCGATATGTGCTGTTCGCCTCGCCCGCGGGATTGCAGATCCGCAGCGAAGGAATGCTCGGCGAGCGGAACGAAATGTGGCGAATTGAAGAGCTCAAGGCGCTGTGGCTCGCGCGGGTGCCGAGAGAAAAGAGCGATCGCTGTTTTCAAATCGTCGTGAGAGTGAGAGGCGGCGAGATTGTTTCGCTGCTGTCGCATCTCGAACTGGCGGAAAATGGTGTCGAAGTCGCACTTCGCGGAGCGCTGGGGTGGAACAATCAGCAACCGGAAACTCCGAGCAAGTAGCGTCGCCGGATAATGTGCTTCGTCGCGCAGGCGTGACGGTGCAAACGACGGCCGGCGTCACGCGAATCGACATTCCGCCGATTCCATCGATCCGATATCTCCGCAAGCATGTCATCTGGATTGTGATTCTCGGCTCATTTGTGCTCATGGCGTCGATCATGAGCGTCGGCGAACCAGCCATCCTCGGCGGAGCGATTGAATACGGGATCATCCTCGCGATCGTCGTTGTGCATTTCGCGCATCGTCTGCGGCGGCACCTGCTTTTCGAAATCGACGATGGCTCACTCAAATTGCTAAGCGTTCGCGGAATGAATCCGAAGAGCAATCGCTCATGGCCACGGCGAGATATCACAGAGGTTCGCGTCATCACAAACGGAAAGCTCTGGGTGCGCGCGCATCATCGACAAGCCGCCGAGATCTATCTGACGCCGTGGCGAAATGTGAACGAATCGATCGCCGCTGAGCTCCGCGCGGCGATCGCCGCGAGCCACGCGCACTCCGCAGTCGAAAAGCCTGAGCTTTGGTACGCGTCTAGCAGCATGGGCGAGCCGGAAATGCCACCCGTTCGAAAGCGCACGCTTCTCATCATCTCGATGGTGCTTTGCGCGCTGGGCTTCCTCACGCTGATCTTCGGAGGAAGGTTTTGTGGGCTTTCATTCTTCTTTTTCGTGACCGCGGCCGCGCCCGCAGGGATGGCGCTCGGAACGCAGGACAAGGATTTTTATTTTTGAGCCTTGTAGGGTCCGCTTCAGCGGACCGGTTATTTTTCACGTGCGAAAAGGCGAATAACCGGTCCGCTCAAGCGGACCCTACAACAAAGCCAGCGCGAATGCTTCACTCCCCAGACGCGTGGTAGTTGCTGTTGGCGCGATCGTCGGCGTCGTAGGCGTCGCCGCTGAGTTCGCCGGCGGCTTCGACGCGCTCGATGGAAATCGCACGGCCGGTGGTGTCGTCGATTTCGGCGACGACGCCGCTGAGGCGCACGTCGCCCGTGGCGACGTCGAAGGCTTGCGGCATGTTCGTGGTCATGTAGCGCACCACGCGGTCTTTTCTTCTTCCGAGCACACTGTC
Source organism: Phycisphaerae bacterium (assembly GCA_025924315.1). GTDB lineage: Bacteria > Planctomycetota > Phycisphaerae > Tepidisphaerales > Tepidisphaeraceae > JAICIO01. Next base: position 34,298 of record JAICIO010000047.1, on the reverse strand, counting down.
GTACGGGCCGCACAAGCCGAGGTCCGTGATGTACGCGCTCCCGCCGGGGAGGATCCGCGCGTCGGCGGTCGGAATGTGCGTGTGCGTGCCGACGATGAGACTCACGCGGCCGTCGAGGTAATGGCCCATCGCGACTTTTTCGCTCGTCGCCTCCGCGTGCATGTCGGCGATGCAGACCTTCACGTTCCGCGGAACCTGTTGCAGCACCTTGTCGGCGGCGGCGAAGGGATCATCCGCGGGGAAGTTCATGAAGATCCGGCCGAGCATGGAGAAGACGCAGACGGGCACGCCGTTGTTCGTCGTGACGACGGTGTGGGTTCGACCGGCGGCGTTGTTCGAAAGATTCGCGGGGCGAACGATGCGCTCAGAGTTATTCAGCGTCTGAACAATGTCGAGCTTCTTGTAAATGTGATCGCCAAGCGTAACGACATCGACGCCGTACGACCGCAGCTTGTTGAACAAGTTGCCCGTGATGCCGCTTCCGCCGGCGATGTTCTCGGCGTTGGCGATGACGAAGTCGATTTTCTTTTCCCGAACGATTTGTGGGAGCTTCTGGTGAACAATCTGTCGGCCGGGCCTGCCGACAATATCCCCCAGGACCAGAATCCGAAGTGACATGCCGGGGTAGGGTACAACAGCAAACCGATTGGGTACAGTGCGACAATCATCGCACGTGGCGGTGCCGGTGTCGCACTTCGTCGCCGTTCGACCGGTTCAATCTCGCCAGGTTACCAGCTGTTTTTGCAGAAAGGCCCACAAAGGCACGGGCATTTGTATTGCTCCACAGGCACTGCGTCGCTGACACTTCTTTTTCGAGCAGATCTATGAGCGATCGCATGCTGGACATCCTGATGGGTGTGTTCGAGCTGGTCGTCTTCTTCGCTGTCGCAGTTGCAATGATCGTGGTGACGCGGGAGTTTTGGATTCCGTAACGCGCTTCGCGATCAGACGAGCTCGTTCGCCTGGACTGGCGTAGGGTGTGCTTCAGCACACCATCTTCACCATCACGTCGATGGTCTGCTGAAGCACATCCTACCCAATCAGGGAAATGCGTTATCGACCCAGAGCGCCCAATAACAAAGAAGGAAGAACGCGGAAACGAACATCAGGATCAGCATAGGCGCGGTCCAAACCGGCGTTCTCATATTTCGCATGGCAAACGCGCCAATGATGACGAAGAGGAACAGCACAGCACCGACGAAACCCGGGATGTCAGAAAAAAGAAACTCATACGCAGCTATGTGCGCGGTTCCGTACAAAATCTCGGAACCTTCGATTCTTTGAGCCGAGTGGACTCCGATGATCGAAAAACAAATCGATGCGACAAATAGCGCGAAGCTCGCCAGCTGAAGTTTCAAGACAATTGGCGTCCGACAATTCGCTATGTCGGGCGAAGCATATGGGACGATGCTGGAGCCTTTCGCGTCAGACAAGGTGGTCCAATCCTCCAAGCCCCAGAACCTCGTGGGTAAAGAAAGGCTCCGCGTATTTCGTGCCGATGCGGCCGCCGAAGTACGCGTTGCCCGTCTTCACCATTTCGGGGACGCCGGAGGCGTTCTGCACGAGCTGCGACTGATACGCTTCCATCGCCTGCATCTTTTTGTCGATCGTGCTGCTGATGTCGATGCAGAACGTGGGGTTGTAATTCAGCCGCAAGTGCGTGCAGAAATAATAGATGATGCGCTTGGGGTAGAACGGCTCGCCGGGGATGTCGGTCTTAGTGAGCTTGGCGTCGAAGCGTGCGTCTTCGCCGATTTTCGTGACGGCGACGTGATCGGGGTGGGCGTCGATCGGATATGGCAGGAAAATCACGTTCGGCCGATGCTTTCGAATCGCAGCGGCCATGAGGTGGCGGCTTTTGAGGTCGTGCACGACCTGGCGATTCGTGAGACCGAGCAGCGAGCGCTCGACGCCGAGGATCTTCGCGGCGGCGGCGCTTTCTTTGGCGCGAAGCTCGGGGGTGCCGAGAGGCGTGGGCTCACCGTTAGTCGCGTCGAGCAAATGAACGGTGTGGCCCTGCTGCGCGAGCAGCGCGATGGTCCCACCCATTCCCAGTTCCTGATCATCCGGATGCGGACCCACGACGAGGAAAGATGCCATGACGAGATTATAGGGCGCTGTGATCCCTGCCGCTAAAGCGGCCGGGCCTCTCTTCGATAGACCTGTTCGAGCGCGTCGATCATGACCTTGGTGTCGAAGCGCTTGAGCGCAAACTCTCTCCCGCGCGCACCCATCCCTTTTCTCAGATTGGGATCGCTTAAGAACCTTGCAAGTGCATCGGCGAGTTTTTGTTTGTCGAACGGGGGGATGAGAAAGCCGGTTTCGTTGTCGATGAGCGCTTCGCGGTTGCCGTCGATGTCGTAGGTGACGACCGGGCAGCCGGCGAGCTCGCCTTGCGGGAGGGCGCGGGCGAGGCCTTCGCGCCGTGAGGGGTGAACGAGGATGTCCATCGCGTTGGTGAGCTCGGGGATTTTTCTGGGTGAGACAAGACCGGTGAGGATGAAGCGGTCCTGCAATTTCATTTCGGCGATGCGCTGTTCGAATCTCGGGCGCAGGGAACCGTCGCCGATCCAGAGGAATCTCAGGTTCGGGAATCTGGCGCAGAGATCCGGCGCGAGATCGAGGAGATCGTCGTGGCCTTTGAGATCGAAGAGTCTCGCGATGGTTCCGACGGCGATGTGGTCGTCGCTCAGCCCGAGAGTTTTGCGAACTTCGTCACGCGGTACGGGCGGGCGAAGAAACGGCTGCGTGTCCATGCCGCTGTAGACGGTGACGTATTGATCGGGCCGGCCGATGTTGGCGGCGAGGGATTGATCGCGCATGGCGTCGGCGACGCAGACGATCACATCGGTGATCGGGGCGGTTTTGCGCTCGAAGTATTTGTAGGCGTTATTCACCACTGCCGAGGTGGAGGCGGTAAAAGCGAGGCCGTGGATGGTGTGCACGATCAGCGGTTTGCCGTCGCGTTTTGCCCGATGGGCGGCCCAGCGGCCGATGATGCCTGCCTTGCTGCTGTGGGTGTGGACGACGTCGGGGTCGATCTCTTTTAACCGCTTGATGAGCTTTCGATAGGTTTTCCAGTCTTTCCCGGGCAGGATCGATCGCCGCATTTCTTCAAGGACTTCGACTTTGTAGCCATAGCTTTGGGCCCGCTGCATAAGGGAGCCTTCGGGGCCCAGCGGCGGACCGGTGATGAGCGTGACCTCGTGGCCGAGATCGTGCTGGCCTTCGCAGCTGAGGAGGGTGTTTTCCTGCGCCCCGCCGACGATCAGGCGTGTGATGATGTGGACGATCTTCATCCGGGGGCGAATGTAACCGAGAGTCGGGAGTGCGAGCGAGTCTCCCCTGAAGAGATGCCGCCCGGCGCTGCGCTCTGGGACGGCCTTGGAGGCGCCTTCACGGCGTCCCCAGAGCGAAGCGCCGGGTGGCATTTCGTTCGAGATCACGACGCGCGTGGGGAGCTAACAAAAACAAAGAAACCTTCCGCCGTGGCAGGGAAGGTTTCTTTTTGTTTCGAGGCCTCAGTTGGAGCCAGGCCCAAAACGTAAATGAGGTGTTGTTCCTCTACGAGATCACGCTCAACCGGACGTCGTTAGTTGGAGCCACGGGTCCGGCGAGAAAGAAGAAAAGTTACTTCTTCTTCTTCGTGGTCTTCTTCGTCGTCTTCTTGGACGACTTCTTAGCGGACTTCTTAGCCATGCGCGTCACCTCCTTTCAGCAGCTAAATGTAAAGATAGTAAAAATGTACGTCAATGTTTTTTCAAAACTGGCGCAGAAATTTTCCTGGGCCGATTTTTCGCTCGACGCGCGCTTCGACTCGTAATTCACGCGCGAAGCGCGCGCTTCGATGACAATTTCCTCCGCGCAAAAAAAAGAGCGCCGAATTTTTTTCGGCGCTCGTTTCAATCGTTTCCGCTCACTTCAGCGATCACTCATCATCATCGTCGAAGTCGTCCTCGTCATCGTCGTCATCATCGAAGTCGTCGTCGTCCGGATCATCGAACTCGTCGTCTTCCTCTTCCTCGTCTTCGTCTTCATCCTCATCCTCGTCTTCATCGAGGTCTTCGTCGTCGAGGTCTTCGTCCTCTTCTTCGTCGGCGTCTTCCTCTTCCTCGTCTTCTTCCTCTTCATCCTCTTCGTCATCGGCTTCTTCTTCGTCCGCAGCTTCCTCCTCTTCTTCCTCTTCCTCCCGCTTTTTGCGCTTGGCGGCCGAGGGGAGAAGGTCGGGATCGAGCGAATCGAAGATGGAATCTCCGAGTGAGAATCGAAGCGGGCTGTGCGGATCGAGCAAACCTTCGCCGCCGAGGAGTGCCAGAAGTGCAACCTGTACGTCTTGAAGTTCGTTGTTCATGATCTGTCCGAAGCGTAGAACGAGGATCCAAAAAGGGGACGCCAAAACACGGAGGTCCGCCTGCAGCGCGGTATGACAACCGGGATGATTCCAGCCGTCAACCGGCATTTCGCCTGTTGGGAGCATTTTGCAGTCCGGGGCGAAAGTGGCGGTATTAAAGGGGGGCAGCTATCGCGCGTCAAGCGAAAACGACGCCTCAATCGATGTGCATTTTTCGCAAGCGCAGTGCGTTCCCGAGAACGGTCACATCCGAGAAGGCCATCGCCGCGGCGGCGATCAGCGGATTGAGCAATCCCAGCGCCGCCAGTGGAATCGCGATCACGTTGTAAATGAACGCGAAGAACAGGTTCTGGCGGATGACTTTCATCGTCGCGCGCGAAAGGCGGATTGCCGTCGCGATGCCGTGAAGCGATCCGCCGACAAGAACGATATCGCCGGTTTCCTTCGCGATGTCGGAACCGGAACCGATGGCGATGCCGAGGTCGGCCTGGGCGAGGGCAGGAGCGTCGTTGATGCCGTCGCCGACCATGGCGACTACGGAAGGGTCCATCACCGGCAACTCTCTGCGAAACACGGGTCGACTTTGAAGCTTGCGGATCACCTCTGCCTTTCCGTCCGGTCGCACATTCGCGCGCACATCTCCGATGCCGACACGCTGGGCGATCGCTTTCGCGGCAACCTCATTATCACCGCTCAGGAGTACAGTAGTGAGCCGCATCTCGTGGAGCTCTTTGATCGCCGCTTCAGAGTCAGACTTGATTTCGTCGGCGATGTGAAGAACGCCCAGAGGCTCAAGCGCGCCATTGAAGCGCGCGACGTGAACGATCGTTCCTGCACTCGAGTGCGCGGGTTGAAAACCCGTGCTACGGCTGATCAGGAGCGCGGGGCTACCGACGAGGAGTTCTTGTCCTTCGATTTGCGCGATGACGCCAAGGCCGGGCTCGCTTGTAAAGCTGGTGGGGTCGGCGAGGCGGATGTTGCGGGATTTCGCGTAGGCGACAATCGCTTTGGCGAGCGGATGCTCGCTGTATTGTTCGGCGCTGGCGGCGAGGCGAACGACATCGTCCTCGGTCGCGCCGTTCAGCGCTTCGACGCGCGCCACCACCGGCTTGCCTTTGGTGATCGTGCCGGTCTTATCGAGGACGATCGTGTCGATCTGCTCCGCCTTCTGCAGCGCATCGATATCGCGAATGAGAATGCCGCGATGGGCGCCGCGGCCGGTGCCGACCATTAATGCGGCCGGCACGGCAAGTCCTAGGGCGCAAGGACACGCGATGATCAGCACGCTGCAGACGGCGACGGCGATTTTTGCCCAGGTTGTGGCGGGGTCGAGGCCGTGCGCTTGGCCGTAAATGTACCAGCCGATCGCCGTGATCATCGCGATTCCGAGCACAGTCGGCACGAAGATGGCGGCGATCTGATCCGCGAGCTTTTGCACGGCGGGCTTGCTCGCCTGGGCTTGCTCGACAAGGCGGACGATCTGCGCCAGCGCGGTTTCGCTGCCGACTTTCGTCACGCGGATTTTCAGCGCTCCGTCCTGGTTGATCGTTCCGCCGATGACGGTATCGCCGATGGTTCGCACCACCGGCAGCGGTTCGCCGCTGATCATGGATTCATCGATGCTCGATCGACCTTCGATCACAACGCCGTCGATCGGCACGCGATCGCCGGGGCGGATCAGCACGCGATCGCCCTTTTGAAGCGCGCTTACGGGAACTTCCTCAACTTCTTGTCCCCTTTCCCTTCCAGGGAGAGGGCCAGGGTGAGGGTTCGGCGTGGAAGTTGAAGCGGCATCGAATTGCGAATCAGCACTGCTCGACTGTGACGCTCGACCCTCACCCTTACCCTCTCCCTGGAAGGGAGAGGGGATCGGAGAAAGTCGAAACGCCGTCGCGGGGGCAAGGTTTAGCAGCTTGTGAATGGCGTTGCCGGCGCTTTGCCGTGCTCGCGCTTCGAGCCAGTGGCCGAGGCTGATCAACGCGAGCAGGCCGCTGGCTTCCATGAAGTACAAGTTGGGTAACACCCGCCACGCGCCGGCGAGATACCCGAGCAGCGCGATGAGGCTATAGACATACGCCACCGTCGCCCCCATCGCGATGAGGGTGTCCATGTTGCTCGTGCCGCGTTTGAGGGCGCCCCACGCACTTTTGTAGAAGCTCGACCCGACGTAAATGATCGCGATCGTGCTCGTGGCGAAGGCGAGCCATTCGATCCATGCAACGCCGTGGTGAGCGTGCACGCCGCCAATCTGCAGGATCCAGTGCGTGAGCTCGACGGGGAACCAGAGAACAAATCCGACGATCGCGCGGCGGAGCCACGAGTGCGCGTGGTGCATCTGACGATGCAGACGCTGCTCTTCGACGTTCTCGCCTGAATCGGCTTCAGGTTCGGGGGTTGATGGATATCCCGCGTCGGTGATGGCGGCGGCGATTTGATCGACGCTCGCGCGGGCGGGATCATACTGCACCACCGCACGCCCGCGGGCGAGATTCACGTCGCAGGCCTGCACGCCGGGCAATTTCTCAGCGGCCTTCTTCACGTGCGCGACGCAGCTGGCGCAGTCCATCCCTTCGACGCTGAGCTTTAGCTTGGAGTTGACTGGTTCATCGGTTACGGCCGTTCCCATCGAGCGCATTATAGGCGATCAAGCCGCCGCCGCGCCGGCGCAGCAAGAGGAGGGTCGAGGTCGCCACCAAGCTGAGACACGACGGCTCGGGCGCGCTGAAGTTGAAGTTATCGACGAGCAATTCGCGCGTATCCGCGCCGCTGTCGAGCCGAACCGCCAGATCCATGTTTCCCGGCGACAGGCCGAATGACGCCAGCGTGTAGTTGTTGCTCAGATGCGTATAGCTGCCAGAGGCGCCGGCGGTGATCGTCTGCAACGTGACGCCGTTGAGGAGAATGTCGAAGCTGCCCGCCGAGAGAAACCGATAATCGAGATCGACATGAATGAACGATTGAGTCGCGGCCACGTTTTTTACCGTGGAAACGGAGCTGCCTTCGTAGTCGACATAGTCGATCACGCCGTTCGATGGCGTAGCCGGATCGCCCATGATCTGCGCTTTGCCTTTCGTGCTGCCGACGGTGAACCCAAGATCTTTCTGCAGGTTCTGATTGGTCGAGATCGAGTTATTGAAACCACTGACGGCCGTGACAACAGGCGTCGCTAGAACGATTGCCTGCGCGCCGCTCGCGAGGGTGACGTCAAACGCGATCTGACCGTTGTCGTTCTGGCTGTATCCGCCGATGCTCGTCACGGTCGAGCCGAAAAGTGACGAGCCGGTGCCGATCACGCGGTCGCTCGCGGCAGTCGGCCCGCCAAAGAGTGAGGCGGCGCTCGTGCTGGTGTTCTGGGCGAGAAAGACGATTGACCCCGCGTTGTTGATGACCCCGCCGCCCATCGAATTGAAACTTGTGAATCCACTGCTGCCTGTGCCAACGAACGCCACTGATCCCCCGCCGCCGATCGTGCGGGTGAAGATCGTGGAGCTGCTGTTGAATGCGATGACGGCGTTATCATTGATCGATGCGCTGCTGAATGCGCCGGTGGCGATCGTCGAAGGGCTTCCGCCGGCGATACCGGTGAAAACGCCGGTGACGCCGCCTTTCGTGCCGGTGAAGGCCGTGGTGCCAAACGAACAGATTTGCCACGTGAGATAGTTGTCCGATGGGCCGCTCACGATCGTCTGCGCGGGTGAACCATTGCTTGCCTTATAAAGGCCAAGCGTGCCGTCGTTTTGTTGGCCCATGAAAGCGACGCGTCCGCCGGTAAGCGTTCCGCCGCCAGCCCCGCCGCTGTTGATCGACGTGTGGTTGTCGTAGGCAGCGAATTGACCCGGGAACGCCGCATGCGAGATCTCGGTGGTCGTTCCGGCTTCATTGACGAAGATGCTTTCACCTTTCGCAAAGTTGTTTATGACCGAGTGCCACGAGACCACGCCAGCGTTGTTCATACCCGGATCGGGACTCATGCTTGACATCGTTCCCGTCCCACCGGCGCCGCTGTAAAACGAGCCCGTCCCCACGACCGTGGAAACGCCCAGCCCGCTGCCGACCATGATCTGCCGTGTGCTGTTCGTGCGCAGGACCGAGAAGCAGAGTTGCCCATCGAGATTCAAAATCGGCGAACCGAAACTCGACACGGAACCGAGTGTGTTGCTGTCGGCGATGTCTGAGAAGGAATAGCTAACCGCCGGGACCGACCGAGCAAAGAAGATCAGCACACCCGCGAGCGCGATCCGGTGGAGAGAGAACTGGCGCATTTTCAGCCCAACCGTTAGAGTTTCCCCAAAGAATCTGATATGTCGAATTTATGCTATATCGGCGCGCGCACATGTCAATGAAATTCCCGCCCCTTGTAAGTTGCTCGAAACGTTTGGCCTTGCCTTTCGACTATAAGTAATGTCGATGCCCCAACCTGCAACGCCGATCGTGCTGCATCACGGGATCTTCGGCCGCGCCGAACTCGGCGTCGGGAAACTGAAGCTGCGCTATTACAACGGCATCGATGTCGCGTTCGAAAAGCTCGGCCATTCGATCATCATTCCGACCGTCCACCCAACCAGCAGCATCGAGAAGCGAGCGCGGCAGCTCAAGTCGATCATCCGCAAACAGCTCAAGCACCTCGGCCGCCCGAAAGATCGCGTGGTGATCTTCGCCCATTCGATGGGCGGACTCGATGCGCGCTACATGATCCATAAGCTCGAAATGGCCGACTATGTCTCCGCGCTGGTCACGCTCAGCACGCCCCACCACGGCAGCGCCTACGCCGACTGGTGCCTCCGCAATCTCGATCGCGTTCGCGGATTGCAGGTGATGCGGTTTCTCGGCCTTGATGTTGATGCATGTAACGATCTCACGATCGAAGCCTGCGCGCGCTTCAACGAAAAGATCGCCGACGTGCCCGGCGTTCAGTATTTTTCCATCAGCGCCTCGCGCCCATGGCATCGCGTTCCGCCGATGTTTTACCACTCGCACAAGGTGATCTCCGAAGTTCAAGGTCCCAACGACGGGCTTGTCGCGGTCGAGAGTGCGAAATGGGGCGAGCACCTCGACACCTGGCCCGCCGATCATCTACACGTCGTGAACCGGCGGTTCGTGCTTGAGATCAAGAACAAGACGGGGGATGTCACACCTCGATATCTGAAGGTGCTCGAAAGACTGCGCGAAGCGGATTGTCTTCCGTAGGGTGCGCTTCAGCGCACCGGTTATTTGCTGTCGGACAGATGAGTAACCGGTCCGCTGAAGCGGACCCTACAAACGTCATCGCGCGAATCACGCGACAATTTCGATGCGGTTCAAGATATCGCCGGCATCGACCCGCGCGTCGTCGTTGCCGACGTCGCCGTAGAGGCGATCGATTCCGCCGTCGTTTTTGGCGTAGAAGTGATCGTCGCCTTTTTGGCCGAACAGCGCATCATTCCCCGCGTCGCCCTGCAGGCGATCGTTGCTTGATCCGCCGTAGAGATAATCGTTGCCATCGCCGCCATAAAGTTTGTCGATGCCGTCTTCGCCAAAGAGCGAATCCTTCCCGCCGTAGCCACGGATGACGTCATTGCCGGTCCCGCCTTGGATCCAGTCCCTGTTCGCGTTGCCGACGAGGCTGTCGTCACCGTCGCCTCCGACGATCACGTCATTTCCATCGAGTCCATAAACTGTGTCGTTGCCTCCGAAGCTACGAATGTCGTTGGCGGATGAATTTCCGACGAGGTAATCATTTCCGTCGCCTCCGACGATGTTCTCGATGTCGCTGTGAGCGTTGTTGTTCGATCCGGCGGGCCCATCGTTGGCCAGGTCGTCCGAAAGATTCACGTACACGCCGGCATTGCTCAGGAAATCCACCGTGTCGATCCCGGCGTCTCCGAACAAATCGCACGCGGTCGCCCCGGTGAGCGTGTCGTTTCCGTCGCCACCGTGACCGATGCCGGACATGAGGCCGATTCCGTCGTCGCCGCCGTTTCCAAACATCTGATCGGTCCCGCCCTGGGTCGAAAGCCGATCGTTTCCATTGCCGCCGATGAGCGTGTCGTCCCCGTAACCCGTGTCGATCGTGCATGGAATGCGCGCGGGCACGCTCGAGTCGATTGTTATTCGGTTGGTGTCGTAATAAATGGTGGACGTGAAGTCCGTAAGGTTGATGTTGATCGACTTAAGCGTATCGGCAAGTCCAGTCGCGCGAAGCGCGCCGTTGTTGTAGACGCGAAGCAGTCGGTCCGACGGATTGTAGGTGACGAGGATATCGTCGTTGTTTCCGAGTCCCCCCGAGATTGCGAGCGCCTGCGTCGTGAACGTGACCTGAAGAACGGTCGCAAACAACCGACGGGGTTCGAGCCGATCGTGCATGAGTCCCCCTGAGAGGAATCGAAATTCTCCGGCGACGGAGGATTAGACACGAAGCGGCGCTCGAGCGTTAGCAGAAAAGGAAAAAGAGGCCGCCCTCACAGTGAAGGCGGCCCCCGGGTGGAAACAATCAGTGGTTGTGACGGATGTTTCCGTCCCGCAATTCACGCGTCTTGTAGGGTGGGCGTCAGCGCCCCGGTTAAGGGCGTTCGAACCGTAGTAACCGGTGCGCTGAAGCGCACCCTACATTTGCCTCCTTAGAGTTACCCGACGTCCTCGCAGTTCTTGTAGGTGTCGAGCACATCGACGCGGATGTCGTCGAAGCCGTCGTTGCCGTCGATCGAGTCGGCGCCGCCGTCGTTTTTGGCGTAGACGTGATCGTCGCCCAATCCGCCCACGATCGTGTCGTCACCGGTGTCGCCCTGCAGGCGGTCGTTGCTTGTTCCACCATCGATATAGTCGTTACCGTCCCCGCCCCAGATCTTGTCGATGTGGGCCTGACCGTAGAGGAGGTCATTTCCGCCGTGACCACGGATGGTGTCGTTGCCGAGTCCGCCGTAGATCTTGTCCCGGCCGGCATTCCCGCCGATCGAATCGTTGCCCGCGCCGCCGTCGAGCACGTCGTTGCCGTCGAGGCCCTGGATCGTGTCGTTGCCGTCGCCGCCCCAGATCATGTTGTTGGTGGTGTAGTTCTCGCCCGAGTTCGGCAGCGTGCTGCCGACGAGCGTGTCGTTGCCCGCCCCGCCGATGATGTTCTCGATGTCGGCTTCGACGAAGTCGCCTTCGCCGGCTTCACCGTCGTCCGGCGTTTCGGAAATGTCGTCGCTGAGATCGACGGTCACGTTGTTGGTGCGCGTGGCGTACGTGACGGTGTCGTTGCCTTCGCTGCCACGGATGCGATCGGCGCCGAGGCCGCCGTCGATGACGTCGTTCCCAAGCTCGCCGATGAGCAGATCATCGCCGTCGTTGCCGAGGATCGTGTCGTTGCCGTCGCCTCCGCCGACGCCGTCCTCGCCCGCGCCGGCATCGATGTAGTCATTGCCGTCGCCGCCGTTGACGTCGTCATCACCTGCGCCGGCGTCGATCTGGTCACTCGCCGTGCCGGTGGTAATGTTGTCATCGCCATCGCCGCCCTTGATCGTGACGGGGATCGCATCTTCCATCGAGATGTAGAACTGATCGTTCCCGGCGCCCATGTCGACCTTCATCTTTTTGATGGTGCCGGGCGTGAAGTCCCACTTCAGGTTCGATCCGCTCTGGTCGTAAACAGTAATCCCGTTGACGCTGCGGTTGATGTAAATGTTGTCGTCGCCGCCGGTGCCGGTGATCGTGAGCAGACCATTCGGAGCAAGCGTCGCGGAAACAGAATAAAGACGGCGATTTTCGAGCTGTTCGAGTTCGTTAAACATCTTGGTTACTTTCTGCTGATACAAATCATTTCGTTGCGTTTACTTCCGTTGCTGTATTCGTTGTTTTCGTGCGTATGTGTAGGGTGCGCTTCAGCGCACCGGTTATTCCGGCCACAAGGCAATAACCGGTGCGCTGAAGCGCACCCTACATTTGCCTCCTCTGCTTAGCCGATGTCCTCGCAGTTCTTGTCGGTGTCTAAAACGTCGACGCGGATGTCGTCGAGGCCGTCCTGGCCGTCGATCTGATCGGCGCCTGGCTGACATAGATGTGATCCACGCCGCTGGTACCCGTGACCGTGAGCACGCCGCTTGAAAGCGAGCTGGTTGAATAAAGCTGACGATTCTCGAGTTGTTCAATTGCTTCAAACATTGCTGTCCACCCGATGAGTTTCGATGCGATCCGTCACCCGTAGGATCCGCTTCAGCGGCCCGGTTATTTTTCGCGCGAAGGAGTAACCGGTCCGCTGAAGCGGACCCTACGGGGCGAACGAGATCATCTGAGATTAGAAGTACGACTCCACCGCGGTGGCGGAATCGACGATCGCGCCGGCGTTGTCGCGCTGGGCCTTGTCGGTGCCTGCGCCGCCGTTGATCGAATCCTTCACGCTGTCCTTGGCATAGATCGTGTCGTTGCCGTCATCGCCGTTGAGCGTGTCGGTGCCGGTTCCGCCGGTGATGACGTCATCGCCTTTGCCGCCGGAGAGCGAGTCGTTGCCCGAGGAGCCGTCGAGGTTGTCGTTGCCATCGCCGCCGAGCAGCGTGTCGTTTCCGCCGTTGCCGACGAACTTGTTGTTGTTCGTATAACCGGTCGGAATCGTGGTCGTGGAGAAAACGGTGCCGGTGAACTTGTCGTTGCCGCTTCCGCCGATCAGGTTCTCGACGTCGGCTTCGACGAAGTCCTTTTCGCCGGCTTCACCGTCGTCCGGCGTTTCGGTCGTGAGACTGCTGATGTCGACGGTGACCGGATTCGTGCGCGACGCGTAGGTGACCGTGTCCGTGCCGGTGCCGCCGCGGAAGCGATCGGCGCCGAGTCCGCCGTCCATCAGGTCGTTTCCATCGCCGGCGGTGATCAGGTCGTTGCCTGTGCCCGCGAGGATGGTGTCGTTGCCGACCGCGCCGCTGAGGTTATCGTCGCCGGCGCCGCCGTCGATGCTGTCGTTGCCTTTGTTCCCGCTGATCTGATCCTTCCCGTCTCCGCCGAGAATGGTGTCGTTGCCGTCGCCACCGGAGAGAATGTCGTCACCGATACCACCGTCGATCTTCGCATTGATTGCGCCGATCGATCCGATGTACACCGAGTCGTTCCCCGCCTGGGCGTTCACGACCACCGACTTGATCGACGTCGAGGTGTAGCTCGCCTTGACGACGCCGCCTTCCATGACGTTGGTCTTTCCACCCGGAGCAACGTTGATGTAAATGTTGTCGTTGCCCGCGGTCCCGGTCACGGTCAGCACGCCGTTCACAAGCGAACTGGAGAGCAGCCGACGACCTTCGAAAGTCTCGAACACGTTTGTTCCTCCCGAGCCAGGCTCCGGCTCAGTGTTAATCCCTGTCCAAGTCGCTCGTCCGCACGTTGCGGTCGCCGGCGAGCCTTTGTTTGCCGGCGGTGCACGAGCGACTTGGGTGCGGTGTTTTAAAAGGGTCCAGTGGGGCAGCAAGCGTCCCTGAATGGGGGGTAGGGGGTACACCGGCTATCAGGACTTCTATAACTAAAGTGCCCCTGAATGAGCCGAAAGCACGGCGTTGCCTATGGTTAGATGTCGCGCAAAGGTTAGGTAAAAATGGCTAGACTTGTGTACAAATTATAGTATAACTCCCCGCCTCACCCAAGTGTGATCTACGCTGCCATCGCCGAAGACGTCGATAGGAGTGGAACTATGTCGAACACCGTTCGTGATTCGGATTACCGCGCTCTCATGAAGCTCGCTGGGGAAACCTCTGAGCTTCCGCAGGACGTGAACGTCCGTCGGAAGCACATCGTCGGCGGTTTGTGCAGCATCGTCGGCGGAACGATGGCCAACGCGTTCGAGTTCAAAGCGCCCGGCTCGCCGGGCGGAATCGGCAAGTTCGACACGCACGTTTCGTATGGCATGGGCGAACGGGCGATCGAGAAGATGCGGGAGTTTTTCGACGAAGGCAACACGATGGACCCGACGGTCCCTCACCTGATGACCCTTCGCAAGCCGTATTTCACGGTCACGCGGCCGCAGTTTGTTACCGATGGCGAGTGGTATCAGTCGGATCATTACGTCGCGATCCGCGCCCCGATCGGCAGCGATCAACAACTCTATTCGAAACTTAACCTGAAAGACGGCAGCCCGTTTGGTGTCGGCATCCACCGCGCGAAGAACGATCCGCGCTTCACGCAGCGCGAATGCGACATGCTCGACGTATTTCACGCGGAATGCGGACGCCTCTACGGATGCGCCAGCGGCAAGCCCGCGCTCGATCCGCGAATCGCACAGCTTCCGCCGCGCGTGCAGCGCGTGCTCAATGAGCTGACCAGCACCGGCGATGGCGAAAAACAAATCGCCGCGCGTCTCGGATTGAGCCGTCACACGGTTCATGAGTACGTGAAAGTCCTCTACGAGAAACTCGGCGTGACCAGCCGAGCCGAATTGATGAGCGCCTTCGCGACCGCGAGAACGGTCATGCCGCCTAACGCTTCGACTGCTCCCTTGAAGCTCGCGATCTGATGCGGTGGGTTCGTTTCGGATTCCTGCGCATCTTTTGTCACTTTGGAACATGTTGGAACGAATGTTCCGCGCCGAGCCTGACCACAAGCCCCGGAAAAAGAAAGAGTTCCGCAATCGGTGGGTTCGTTCTGCATTTTGATTTCGCAGAGCACGTTGGAACATCTGGGAACACGGTCATCGCGCCCTTTCAGTTACCTCTCTCCCTATTTCCGGCGACGTTGCGCATTCTGAACCCGATGCGCGCAGCGCCGAATCGTTAAGTTGAGCACTGGCCTAAAGATAAATTTTTCAAAACTCCGATTTTTCAGTTTCGAGCCGTTGCGCGCATCGAGAATTTGCTTGACGCTCGCCGATCAATAAATTAGTGTTTACTAATAATCCAACCGGAGGCATTCATGCGTCGAGCTACACTTCTCACCAGCACACTTCTTCTCGCCCTCTTCGTCGTCGGCGCGGAAGAGCAGGCGAAGGTCGATCGCAACTACGTCGGGGATTGGGAAGCCAAGGACGGCGACAAGACGATGAGCCTGATCATCCGCAACCTCGACGACAAGAACTACTACGTTGAGTTGACGGAAGATAACAAAACCAGCCGTTACACCGCATTCATCGGCGCAGTCAAAGACGCGCAGTTCGCGAACCTGCGCGAGCTGACGGATGACGGCACAATCCAGGACGAGCGGCTGATCATGCGCGTCGGGTTGAAGGACGGAAAACTCGAGCTGCGCAACCTGAAGGATGAGTTCTTCAAAGATCAGACGGTTGACTCGCAAGCCCAACTCACGTCGCTGATCGAGAAGAACCTCGAGAACAAAGATCTGTATGAAGAATCGGTCGTCCTGACCCGCGCCGTATCGAAGTGATCCAGCACGCGTAGGGTGCGCTTCAGCGCACCGGATATTTGCTTTCTACATCTTTGAATAACCGGTGCGCTGAAGCGCACCCTACGCGCTCGGAACAGGTCTTGCTCTAAGCTCCCTCGGTGTTTGAAAGGAACCTCGCGTGCCTACTTTCCAGGCAAACGGGGAATTTTCTTTTGCGCGCGATCAGGAATTAAGCAGTCGTATCAACATCCTTCGCTGAACCCTCGCCTGCCCCGTCGCGGGCGCGCTTTCTAATTGCGTCGCTCACAAATCGGCCTATACTCCCCTGCTCAATTTTTGGGACGATTTATGATGCAGTTTGACCCACAGTTGCACACCAGGGGACCAGCCGGATTGCCGCCTGCGCAGGGGCTTTACGACCCCCGCTACGAGCACGACGCCTGTGGTGTCGGCTTCGTTTGCCACATCAAGGGCAAGGCGTCGGCGAAGATCGTCGATCAGGCCCTCACGATGCTCGAGAACATGAACCACCGAGGCGGCTGTGGGTGTGAACCCGATAGCGGGGACGGTGCGGGCATCATGGTTTCCACGCCGGATAAATTCTGGCGCAAGGAAGCGAGCAAGCTCGGCTTTAAGCTGCCGAAGCAAGGTGAGTACGGGGTCGGCATGATGTTCCTGCCGAAGGACCTCGTCGCGCGTCGCGAATGCGAACACATCTTCGAGAAGGTCGTGCGCGATTACGGCATGACCGTGCTCGGCTGGCGCGACGTGCCGGTGAATCACAAAGCTGTGGGTCCGACACCGAAGACGCTCGAGCCGCGCATCCGGCAGGCGTTTGTCGGCATGGGCGAGACGTTTTACAACCGCCAGGACTTTGACCGCCGAATGTATCTCGTGCGCCAGCGCACGGAGAACATCATCGAATTCGGCGACGTGTCGCAGGCGGCGAAGGATGTGTTCTACATCTGCCTACTGTCCGCGAACCGGATGATCTACAAGGGCATGCTCACGGCCCACCAGCTGCGCGAATATTACAAGGACCTGGCCGACCCGGATTTCCAGGTGAAGTTTGCGATCGTGCACAGCCGCTTCAGCACGAACACCTTTCCCAGCTGGAAGCTGGCGCACCCATATCGCTATCTCGCGCACAACGGCGAGATCAACACGCTGCGGGGCAATCGCAACTGGATGAAGGCGCGCTACGGCTCGCTGCAATCGGAAGTCTTCGGCGATGAGCTGCAGAAGATGTATCCGATCGTGACCGAATCGGGTTCGGACTCCGCGACGCTCGACAATGCCCTTCAGTTCCTCGCGGTCAACGGTCGCAGCCTTCCGCACGCGGTGCTGATGATGGTGCCCGAAGCGTGGCAGAACAACGGGCTGATGGATCCGGATCTGAAGGCGTTTTACGAATACCACGCCTGCATGATGGAGCCGTGGGATGGGCCCGCATCGATCGCGTTCACGAACGGCACCGTGATCGGCGCCGTGCTCGATCGAAACGGCCTGCGTCCGTCGCGCTACTACGTGACGAAAGATGACCTCGTGATCATGGCGTCTGAAGTCGGCGCCGTGCCGGTCGATCCGAAAGATGTGGTGAAGAAGTGGCGTCTTCAGCCGGGCAAGATCTTCCTCATCGACACCAAGAAGGGAAAGATCGTCGACGACAACGAGATCAAGCAGGAGCTCGTTGACCGCCGGCCGTGGAAGCGCTGGCTGGAAGAAAACCTGATCGAGCTCGACAGCCTGCCCGAGCCGAAGAACGTTCATCAGCCGGACCACGATACGCTGCTCGTTCGCCAGCATGCGTTCGGGTACACGAACGAAGATTTGAAAATCCTGATGATGCCGATGGCGACCATCGGCCAGGAAGCGCTCGGTTCGATGGGCACCGACACCCCGCTCGCGTGCCTCAGCACGAAGCCCGTGCTGCTCTACAACTATTTCAAGCAGCTCTTCGCCCAGGTCACGAACCCGCCGCTCGATGCGATTCGCGAAGAGCTGGTGACTTCGCTTTACACGTATCTCGGCCGCGAAGGGAATCTGCTTGATGAAACGCCGAAGCACGCGCATCTCATCAAGCTGAAGCAGCCGATTCTCAGCAACACCGACTTGGAAAAGCTTCGGCAAGTGGAAGCGGGCGAGCTGCGCGCGACCACGCTGCCGATGCTCTTCAACATCGGTGACGGCGAAGGCGGATTGAAGACGGCCCTCGACGAGCTCTGCGCGAATGCCAGCAAGGCCGTCGCCGAAGGCGCATCGATTCTCGTGCTGTCCGACCGCGGCGTGGATCGCGAGAAGGCGCCGATTCCGTCGCTGCTCGCGACCAGCGCCGTGCATCATCACCTGATTCGCGAAGGGACGCGCACGCAGTGCGGGCTGGTCATTGAGACCGGCGAAGCGCGCGAGGCGCATCACTTCTGTCTGCTGATCGGTTATGGCGCCGGCGCGGTGAATCCTTATCTCGCGTTCGAGACGATCGCCGACCTTCATAAGGAAAAGCTGCTTCCAAAAGACCTGACGCTCAAGCAGGCGAACTACAACTACATCAAGGCGGCCAACAAGGCGATCTTGAAAGTCGCCAGCAAGATGGGCATCAGCACGGTGCAGTCCTATCGCGGGGCACAGATCTTCGAAGCGATCGGCATCAGCAAGGAAGTTGTCGATCAATATTTCACCGGCACCGCCAGCCGAATCAACGGCGTGACGCTCGATGTGCTGGCGCGCGAAGCACTCGAACGCCATCGCAAAGGCTTTCCGCCGGTGGATGTGGATGGCGAAGTGCTCGATCCCGGCGGCCAATATCAGTGGCGGCGCCAGGGCGAGTATCACATGTGGAATCCCGATACCGTCGCGAAGCTTCAGCACGCGGTGCGCGTCGAAAATTACAAGACGTTCAAGGAATTCACGCAGCTGCTCAACGACGAAGCGCGCAACCGCTGCACGCTGCGCGGGCTACTGAACTTCAAGAAAGGCGTTCGCGAAGCGGTTCCGCTCGATCAGGTCGAGCCGGCGAAGGAGATCGTGAAGCGCTTCGTGACGGGCGCGATGTCGCTTGGGTCGATCAGCACCGAAGCGCACGAGAATCTCGCGATCGCGATGAATCGCATCGGCGGAAAATCGAACACAGGCGAGGGCGGTGAAGATCCGCGACGATTCAAGCCGGACAGCCATCGCAGCTGGCCCGATGGTCAGCCGTGGTTGCGCCGCAGCGCGATCAAGCAGGTCGCTTCAGCGCGATTTGGCGTGACAACGGAATATCTCGTCAACTGCGACGAACTGCAGATCAAGATGGCGCAAGGCGCCAAGCCCGGCGAAGGCGGACAGCTGCCGGGCCACAAAGTCGATGAGTACATCGGCAAGATTCGTCACAGCACACCGGGCGTCGGGCTGATCTCTCCGCCGCCGCATCACGACATCTATTCGATTGAAGATCTCGCGCAGCTCATTCACGACCTGAAGAACGTGAACCCCGCGTCGCGCGTGAGCGTGAAGCTGGTGAGCGAAGTGGGCGTCGGCACTGTCGCCGCGGGTGTCGCGAAGGCCAAGGCCGATCACATCCTGATCTCAGGCGACAGCGGCGGCACCGGTGCATCACCGCTGACGTCGATCAAGCACGCAGGCATTCCGTGGGAGCTTGGTCTTTCCGAGACCCAGCAAGTCCTCGTGATGAACGGCCTGCGCGGTCGAATCATTCTGCAAACCGACGGCCAGATCAAAACCGGCCGCGACGTCGCGATCGCGATGCTGCTCGGGGCCGAAGAGATCGGCTTCTCTACCGCGCCGCTCATCGCGTCCGGCTGCATCATGATGCGCGTCTGCCATCAGAATACCTGCCCCGTCGGCATCGCGACGCAGGACCCGGATCTCCGAAAGAAATTCGCCGGCAAGCCCGAACACGTGATCAACTTCATGTTCTTCGTCGCCGAAGAGCTGCGCGAGATCATGGCCGAACTCGGCTTTAAGACGGTGAACGAAATGGTCGGCCAAACCGACCTCCTCGAATTCAGCGACGTGAGCCAGCATCCCAAGGCGCGCTACCTCGATCTCGACCTGATCCTGCACAAGCCCGAGCTTCGCGGAAACGACACGCGCCACAACACGAGCAAGCAGGATCATGAATTGAACCTGTCGCTCGATCAGACGCAGCTGATGAAGTTGGCGGAGCCCGCTTTAGCGGGCGGGCAGCGCGTCAACGCTGAACTCGAGATCAAGAACGTCAACCGCACCGTCGGCACGACGCTCTCTGGGATGATCGCCCAGAAGCACGGCTTCGCGGGCCTCCCGGACGACACGATTCACTTCAAGTTCAACGGATCGGCCGGCCAAAGCTTCGGCTGCTTCGCGGCGCGCGGGCTCACGCTCGAGCTCGAAGGCGATGCGAACGATTATCTCGGCAAGGGATTGAGCGGCGGAAAGATCATCGTCTATCCGCCGAAGGTCGCGAAGTTCAAGCCGGAAGAGAACATCATTGCCGGCAACGTGATCTGCTACGGCGCGATCGCCGGCGAGATCTACATTCGCGGAGTGGTCGGCGAGCGCTTCTGCGTTCGAAACTCCGGCGCGAGCGCGGTCGTTGAAGGCGTCGGTGATCACGGTTGCGAATACATGACCGGCGGACGCGTTGTCGTCATCGGGCCGACCGGCAGAAACTTCGCCGCCGGCATGAGCGGCGGGATCGCGTACGTCTACGACGACAACTCGATGTTCGACAAGCTCTGCAACAAGGAGATGGTCGAGCTCGAGAACAACGAGAAGCTGAAGCCCGAAGACATCACCACGATTCGCACGCTCCTCGAGAACCACTACAAGTTCACCGGCAGCACGAAGGCCAAGGCCATCCTGGATGACTGGGAAAACGAGCTCCGCTGGTTCATCAAGGTAATGCCCACCGATTACCGCCGGGTGCTCGAGCACCAGGCCGAAATCGAAGCGCGAGCCAACCAGCTCGCGGAACGGCAAGGGGCGGGAGTTTAAGAAACTGGACCGATTGGGATTTGATATACTGACCACTGATGACTGCCGTAACGTCAACAGCTTCACCGAGGTTCCACACCGCCGCAGAGTGGCTTCATGCACTCGGCGATGTCCCCCTCGAACGGATTGTCATGGACCCGTGGCCAGGAACGGCCACGGAGAAAGATCTCCTGCGTTTTGTTGAGCGCGACAAGCGTCTGGTTGAGCTTGTCGACGACACTTTGGTGGAGAAACCAGTGGGGTGGATCGAAGCTCAAATCGCATTGAACCTTGCGACAGCACTGCACATTTTCGTTCGCGCTCGTCAACTCGGCACCGTGGCAGGCGCGGATGCGACACTTAAGATGATCGGCGGAAACATTCGCCTGCCGGATATCAGCTTTATCAGTTTCGGCGACATGCCGGGTGGCAGGGTGCCTGCGCAGGCGGTGCCCAGGATTCCCATCACTTTAGCGATCGAAGTGATAAGCGAAGGAAATACGAAAGCAGAGATGCGTCGCAAGCTGGCTGAGTATTTTGACTCAGGATCAAAGCTTGTTTGGTTTATTCATCCGAAGACAAAGACCATTGCGATCTATGAACAGGCATCGGATGCGCCGGCGCGAACGCTGAGCGAGACCGATCAACTCGATGGCGGTGATGTATTACCGGATTTCGCTGTTCCCGTCTCCGAAGTGTTCCATCTTCCTAATAAAGTTTAGCAGGACGTGAGCGATTCATGGGCAAGCCCACTGGTTTCAAAGAGATTCCCCGCGAGATGCCGAAGCGTCGGCCGGTTGAGCTGCGCATTCTCGACTGGAACGAAATCTACATTCCGTTTGGTGACGAGAAGAAGCACGAGCAGAAGCTTCGCGATCAGGGCGCGCGCTGCATGGATTGCGGGATTCCGTTCTGCAACAACGGATGTCCGCTGGGCAACATCATCCCGGAATGGAACGATCTCGTGTATCGCAATCGCTGGGAAGAAGCGATTGAGATGCTCTTTAAGACGAACAACTTCCCGGAATTTACCGGGCGAATTTGCCCGGCGCCGTGCGAAGAAGCGTGCGTACTCGGCATTAATGAGAAGCCGGTCACGATCAAGCTGATCGAGCAGAACATCATCGATCACGCGTGGAAACACGGCTACGTGAAGCCGCGGATTCCCGAGACGCGCACGGGCAAGAAAGTCGCCGTCGTCGGTTCCGGCCCCGCGGGTCTCGCCGCGGCTGCTCAATTGAACAGAGCCGGACACGAAGTGACCGTTTTTGAGCGCGCCGATCGCGTCGGCGGGCTGCTCATGTACGGCATCCCGAACTTCAAGCTCGAAAAAACCGTCGTCGATCGCCGCGTGAATTTGATGAAGGAAGAAGGCATCAAGTTCGTGACGAGCGCGAACGTCGGCAAGAACATCAAGGTCGAAGACCTGCGTCGCGATTTCGATGCGATCGTTCTCTGCGGCGGAGCGACGAAGGCGCGCGATCTTCCTGTGCCCGGTCGAGATCTCGCGGGCATTCACTTAGCGATGGATTACCTGCCGCAGTCGAACAAGGTGAACCTCGGCGATAAGGTCGAGAACCAGATCCACGCGAAGGACAAGCACGTGATCATCCTCGGGGGCGGCGATACGGGCGCTGATTGCCTCGGCACCGCGCAGCGGCAGGGCGCCAGGAGCGTGCGTCAGTTCGAACTGCTTCCGCGTCCGCCCGAAGGCCGCGCACAGGACATGCCGTGGCCCTACTGGCCGATGATCTATCGCACGAGCAGCGCGCACGAAGAATCCAACGCCATCGCCGGCGGAGAGATTCGCGACTTCGCCATCAACACGAAGAAGTTCTCGGGCGAGAACGGCGTGGTGAAGAAGCTACACGGCATCCGCCTCGAATGGGAAATGCAGGGCAGCCGGCCGGTGAAGATGAAGGAAATCGAAGGCAGCGAGTTCGAGCTCGACTGCGACCTCTGCCTGCTCGCCCTCGGCTTCGTGAGTCCAGAGCAGGATGGCCCGATCGGCCAGCTCGGTCTGAAAGTCGACCAGCGCGGCAACGTCGTCGTGAACGACGATTACGAAACAAGCGTCCCCGGCGTCTTCGCCGCGGGCGACATGCGCCGCGGACAGTCGCTCGTCGTCTGGGCGATATCAGAAGGCCGATGCGCCGCCGCTGGCGTCGACAAATTCCTCATGGGCCGCAGCGATCTGCCGAAGTTGAAGTTGTTCTAGCTTCGACAACAGTCGCAACGGTACAATGCATTCAATGAACACGGCCAAGGAAGAAATCCGGGCGCTCCTCGATCGCGTGCCGGACAATGCCACCTATGAGGAGATTCAATATCACATCTTCGTTCGACAGAAGATTGCGCGCGGGCTTCAGGACGTCGAAGCGGGCCGGTTGGTTGAACAGGACGAGGCCGAACGGAGATTCGCACAGTGGGAAGACGAATCCAATGGACCGAAATCGCGATAGATGATCTGAAGCAAGTCCGCGACTACATCGCTCGCGATTCAACCCATTACGCAGGTACATTTGTTAGCAAAGCGAGAGACGCGGCTCGCTCACTGAATCAGTTTGCCGAACGCGGACGAATCGTTCCTGAATTTGATCGACGCGACATTCGCGAGCTGATCGTCGGATCCTACCGCCTCATTTACTTCCTCACGCACAATCGTGTTCAGATCCTCGCGTTCATTCATGGTGCGCGTGACTTATCGTCTCTGTGGCAACGCGAGCATCGCGAGCTTCCGCCGAAATCGTAGCGCATGGCTGCGAGCGCTCGCACGATACTGACTCCTGCAACACTTCATCGTCGCTGAGAGCGCATTCCATCCGCGGCAGGAAGATCAGGCTCGCGCCATCGAAATCGCGATCTTCGCTCGTGTCGCTGTCGAAGATCCTCAAAGCCGCGGCCATGAATGCGATCATCATGAGCACAGTCAGCGCGAATTCCACGGTGCCGGAACGGTGCATGCGTCCCCCAATGGCTGAGTTCAATCACTTGACGAACCAGCCCGCGGAATATTTTTGGGGGATTGGAAATCTCGCGCGTCTTATGGCTTCCGATCGTCCAGCCATCCCGCATGCTTCAGCACGTTGTCGCCGGTGCCGAAGTAGACGCTCGCGAAGGATTCGCCGCCGTTGGCTGGATAGAAGCTGAGGTGCGCGTTGCCGTCGCACCAGGTGTAGAAGTAGATCGTGAAGTGGCCGTCGCCTTTCGTGACCTTCATCGATTGCGGTTTCATGTCCGGGAAATGCCGCGGATCGTTGCTCGTCGTATAAGCACACAGCGTCGCGTTGTCGTGCGACTTCAGCGTGTATGTGCCTTTAATCTCGTAGAGTTGTCCCGTCTCGATCTTGTCGGATGTGCCGTGGATCTCGTCGATGGTGATCTTGTCACCGTCGCGCAACCACGTCCCACCCGTCTCGAACTTCACGAAATGCGAGATGTCGTTGACGTCGCGGTTCGCGACGGGATTGGCGGCGCGGGTGGGGACGATCCCGAAGCAAACGATGACTGCAACGCAAAAGAGGACGGTCAAGGCCAATGATTTCATCGCGGCTCCTTGAATGGGGAGCTGCGATTGTAGAGGAGTTGGGTTAGCAAATGCGAGAGTTTTCTCAGCTCGGAAGCGGGGCTGACTGATCACGTTTGGGAAATCGAGGAATTGTTGGCGCTCATCGATTAGAATCCGGGATGGATGGCTCAAACGCCACACAAGCTCGCATATCGAACGCCGCGACGACCATCACGAGACCGACAGGATATGGTGACTGCAGTCATCATTTTGTCCGGGATCGTTTCTGTTTGGTTCCTTCTCTGGTTGTTGACGGCCAGCTAAAATCAAACTGCACCAGTACCCTCAGCTCGAACCCGCGGAGCTTCGCTCCGCCGCTAACTATTTGCTCATTCGCACGGCTATTCGTGGCGTAGCGCTTCGATGGGATTCATTCTGGCGGCCATCACGGCGGGATAGAGGCCGAAGCCGATGCCGATCATTCCGCTGACGATGAAGCTGCCGAGCACGGACCAACTCGTGATTGCGGTGGGATAGTTTCCGTTGCCGAGCTTGGAGACGATGATTGGCAGCGCCTTGGCGGCGCCGGTGCCGAGCATGATGCCGATCAATCCGCCGCTGAGCGAAATCACCGTCGTCTCAATCAAAAACTGCAGCGTGATGTGTTTCTGCTTCGCACCGAGCGCGCGGCGGATGCCGATCTCTTTCGTGCGCTCCGTGACCGTCGCGAGCATGATGTTCATGATGCCGATCCCGCCGACCACGAGCGAGAAACTCGCGATGCCACCCATGATGAAGTTGAACATGCGGCTGAGGCGCTCGGCGTTGCGCAGGATCTGGATCGGCGCCTTGATCTCGATGTCGGTCATGTTCTTGTGATTCAAGCTCAGGATGTTCTCCGCGAGCGAAGAGAAGTTCTCAACGTCTGCGACGTTATCGCACTTTAGCCATACTTCGCTCAGCTCGATCTGCTTGCGTTCAAACGAACCCGCCTGCCGCCGGACGATCGTGTCGCCGAACGCCTGCTGCGAGAGCGTCAGCGGAAAATAGATATCCATATCGAGATCGCGCTGCATGATCGATGCGCCTTCCGACCCGGCGCGAAGCCCGGTCGGCTCGAGCACGCCGATCACCGTCAGCGCAACGACGGCGCTCATTCCGCTGGAGCCGACGCGAATCGTTTGGCCGAGCGGATCCTGGTACGGAAAGAGCTGTCGCGCCGCCATCGATCCCAGCACGCACACGGGCTGAGCGCGCTGGTATTGGAGCCAGTCGAACAGACTTCCCCGCGACAAATGCAGGTTGATCACGTCAAAGATATCCGGGGTGGTACCGATTGCATTGGCGGCCACGCGCAAATCACCGCGCACGACCGGCTGACCACTGTCGCGCAGCGGGACGAATGTCGAAATGCGCGGAATGCTTGCCTTGAGTCGCTCGAGATCCACGCGCTTCACGCCATATTCAAGCATCCGCTGCGTCGTCTTGGAGGCGTCCGAACTCTCCGGCGGCGCTTTCGATTTGATCAGGATGTTGCGCGCCCCGAGCTGCTGAAGCTGCTCGAGCGCCGTCTGCTTCGTCCCTTCGCCGATCGCAACCATGATGATCACGGCCGCCACACCAAAGATGATGCCCAGCGCCGTCAGCAAGCTTCGCAGCTTGTGCAGGCGAAGGTTCTTCAGGGCGAGCAGAAAAGTTTCGACGAGAAAGTTGATCATTGCGTGAAAAAGTTGTCAGTTGACAGTTGACAGTTGTCAGTGAGTTGTCCGCGGCTATCTTTGTTTTTACTGACAACTGTCAACTGATAACTGACAACTGCGAGATTCTATGGAAGAAACCCTCTTCTCCAAAATCATCGCCCGGAAGATTCCGGCGAAGATCGCGTATGAGGACGATCAGTACATCGCGATTCATGACATCCAGCCGGCGGCGCCCGTCCACCTGCTCATTATTACGAAGAAGGTCATCCCTTCGTTGAATGATATGGCGCCCGACGACGCCAAGCTCGTCGGTGGGATGTTTCTGATCGCCAGGCAGCTCATGAGCGGGATGGGTCATACCGATTACCGAACGGTCTTCAACTGCGGGCCCGGCGCGCAGCAATCGGTGTTTCATCTCCATCTTCACGTGCTTGCGGGACGCGAATTCCAGTGGCCTCCGGGGTGAATGTGGACGCTCCTGTTGCGATTGTGACCGGCGCCGGCAAAGGGATCGGTCGCGCCTGCGCGCAATTGCTCGGATCGCGCGGATATCGGGTCGCGCTGCTCGCGCGAACCAAGCAGGATTTGGATGAAGTGGCGAGGGGCATTCCGCAATCGCTGGTCATCGCAGCCGACGTTTCAAAGCACGCTCAAGTCGAGCGGGCGGTAAATTCGACGATGGAGCAATTCGGCCGAGTCGACGCCCTCGTCAACGCCGCGGGCGTTGCACCGATTCTGACCATCGAGCAAACGACAATTGAAACGTGGCACGAAGTGATCGATGCGAACCTCAGCAGCACGTTCTACACCTGCCGCGCCGTTTGGCCATACATGAAGAAACAGAACCGCGGGGCGATTGTGAACATCTCCTCCGCCGCCGCGCGCGATCCATTCGCCGGCTTCACGGCCTACGGCGCCGCGAAGGCAGGCGTGAATCTGCTCGGTCTTTCGCTCGCAAGAGAAGGCGCTCCGCACAACATCCGCGTGCACACGGTCGCGCCCGCGGCGGTGGAAACAGAGATGTTCCGCAAGATCGCTTCGAAGGAGCAGTATCCGACCGAGAAGACGCTTTCGCCCGAAGAAGTCGCGAAGACCGTTTTTGCCTGCATCGCGGGCGATCTCCAACACACCAGCGGCGAAGTGATCTGGATTCACAAACAGCCATGATTTGAAACACTAAGACACGAAGACACGAAGCGATTTTCACTCAACGGAAATCTCTTCGTGTCTTTGTGCCTTAGAGCAACGCGCATTTTCTTGTAGCGCCAGCCATTAAATTTACGTAAGCTTCGCGCAGTTCTCACTCAAGGAGCTGCGTGCATGGAAGCTTTCACTCATCGCGAACGACGCAAGATCATCTCGCTGTATCAGGCGGGCTGGGACACCGAAGACATCGCTCAACAATTCAATGCCAGCGTGTCCGGCGTGCGGCGGGTCTGGCAGCAGTTTCGCGAGGAAGATCGCGACGCTCCGGCATTCGACAATTGCGGGCGAAAGCCGACGCTCACGGACCAGCAGAAGGAACAGTTGCGGCAGATCGTGCAGGAGCGACCAGACCTGTTCATGCGCGAACTCGCTGAAGAAGTTGAAAAGCGTTTTGGCATTACCGCCTGTCGTCAAACCGTCGGACGCTGGGCGCGTGAGTTGGGCTTCACGCGAAAAAAAAGTCGCTGCATGCCCAGGAGCAAGAGCGTCCGGACGTAAAAGCGCAGCGCGAGCAGTGGATGGAGAAGCTGACCGACGCGTGCGCGGGCGATTTCACGCGTGTGCTGTTCCTGGATGAAACCGGCGCGATGACCAATCTGGTGCGAGCGCACGGGCGCAGCCCCGAAGGCTCACGTTGTGTTGCGTACACCCCCAACGGTCACTGGAAGATCGTGACCGCCGTCGCCGCAGTCCGGCTCAGCGGTCTGACCGCATCAGCGACGATGGCGTGCCCGATGGACGGCCAGTTGTTCCAGAGCTATGTGCAGGAGGCGCTGGTGCCGGTCCTTGCCAAGGGCGACGTCGTGGTGATGGATAACCTGGCGAGCCACAAACACCCGCACGTACGCGAGCTCATCGAATCCGCCGGAGCAAAGCTGCTGTATTTGCCACCGTACTCGCCGGACTTCACACCGATCGAGATGATCTGGTCCAAGACCAAACGCCTGCTTCGATCCATCGCCGCCCGAACCGTCGATGCATTACACGACGCATTTGGAGTCGCCATGAACGCGGTCATCACCCGCGACATTCTCGGCTGCTTCCAACACTGCGGGTACGCTACGACTTTGGGCGCGCCGCTCTAGTGGTTCATTTTTGTTTCGCATCCATTAGTTCAACGGCAAGCTTCGCGGCATTCATTGATGCGCCAGGCTTGTCGAGGGTCGCCATCAATTCCTTCAACTTCCGCGATTGCTCCGCGAGTTTTTCGGGATGTTTGAGCAGATCGATGGCGCAGTTGGCGACCGGCTCGTTCGAGCCGTACCACGGGATGTACTCCGGCACGAGCTCGATCTGCCCCGCGAGGATATTCACCATCGCGATCTTTTTCGTCTTGATCAGCCACCGCGCGGCGAGGTGCCAGAGGATCGGATTGATCCGATACACAACGATCATCGGGACGTGATACGCCGCCACATGTACCGTCGATGTTCCCGATTTCGTGATGCACAAATCGCATTGGGGGACGAACTCGTCGAACGCATCCTGCTTGATCTCGACCTCATTCCGCGCGCGGGCGAGCCCCGCGACGAGCGCGTGAACCGACGATGTAGTCGGGATGAGAAACTTCACCGCCGGAAATTCGCCCTTGATCCGATCCATCACCTCAAGCAGATGCGGGAAGTTCTGCTTCACCTCCGATTTCCGCGAGCCGGGAATGATGCCGACGATCGGCGGGCGCTCGGGGAATCGCGGCTCAGCGTCGCGCGAAGCTGATTCGCGGATCTGATCGAAGAGGGGATGGCCGACGAACGTCGCGTTCACGCCGTGCTGGCGAAAATACGGTTCTTCGAACGGCACGATGCTCGCGACCGCGTCCACATCGCGCCGCAGTTTTTTCATCCGCCCTTCGCGGCTCGCCCAGAGCTGCGGAGCGATGTAGTACAGCACCGGGACGCCAAACGACTTCGCGAGCTTCGCAAACGGCAAGTTCATCGCGGACGAATCAATGCAGATGTGGAGGTCCGGTTTGTGCTGCGCGTAATGGGCGCGAACCAGTTTCACCCACCGCGCGAACTCAAGCGCGCGGAGCGCTCCGCGCCATCCCATGGCGGCGCCGGTCACGGTGTTGTGAAGAAGCGTCGCGCCGGCGGCCTCCATTTGCGGGCCGCCGAGCCCTTCGACGATGAGGTCGGGCTCGATCGACTTCAGCGACCGAATCAGCGCCGCGGCGTGCTTGTCGCCTGAGACTTCCGCAACCGTGATGAAGATTCTGCGCAGCACGGCGATTACTTTACTCGTTCGAGGAGCACTGCGTAGGGTCCGCTTCAGCGGCCCGGTTATTCCATCGGTCGAAATGCGAGTAACCGGTCCGCTGAAGCGGACCCTACAAGAGACGAAGTGGATCACTCTTTGACTGCTGCAATCGCATAGAACGGCCGGCCTTCGCGCCGATACTTGCGCTCGAAGTTCGTCCCGACGAACTCGCCCTCGGCCGCGCTGCCCGGACGGTTGTAATCGATCACTTTGAGCTTCGACTTCCGCACGACCGGCTCGATGTGCTCGAAGTAATCTTTGTGGTCCGTCACGACCTGAAGTCGCCCGCCCGGTTTCAGCACGCGCTCGACTTCCTTTAGAAACGGTTCCTGAATCAATCGCCGCTTGTGATGTCGTTTTTTCGGCCACGGGTCGGGAAAGTAGATATGCAGAACCGACAGCGAATCATTCGGAACATGCTCGCGGAGGAAAAACCCGGCGTCAGCACGAACAGCGCGTGCATTCATGCAATTGTTCCGGCGCAAGCGATCGCTCGTGTAGCGCCAGAACCATCGCGCCCACTCGATGCCGAAGAAGTTCACCTCCGGCCGGGCTTTCGCCTGCTCGGTGATGAACGTGCCTTTTCCGCATCCAATTTCCATCTCGACCGGATGATCGTTGCCGAACATTTCTCGCCAATCGATGGGCTTGGGCAGCGTTTCGACGTCGAGGCCAATCGGCTCGACCACCAGTTCCTTGTTGCTCTGCATACGTGGGGTGATTGTAGCAGTGCAGTACGGGCAGTGGCACTTAAGTGCGGCTGGCAGATTACGTATCCGGATGCCGCGCCGCATCATCCTTCATTCGATCGTGGGAGGAATCCGTTTCATTGCGTGTCGTGCGGGGACTGTAGTAGCGCTTCAGCCATCGACTCAGGCCGTCGAGTCCCGGGAAGAGCACGCGCTCCGTGATGTTCGCCTGGTCGAGCTTGTCGCGGATTTCCCATTTCAATTTGGCGGGGATGATGATGCGGCGGCAGATGTCGGTGTGGCCTTCGAGCCATTCGCGCATGTTCGCTTCGGGACTGCTCATCAGCGAAAGCAGCGCGAACTGGTTGACAATGCGATCGTCGAGCGACGGCGGATCGAGAAACACCACGAAGTCGCTGCCGGCGCTGAGGTCGTCAAACTTCCCGAGCGAATCGGCGGCGCGATCGAGAATTTCCGTCGTAAAAACGTCCGCCTGCTCCTCCGCCAGCGCCGCGCGCAGCGGCTTGGGGAGCAGCGCATGCGCCTTCACATAATCGACGCACCAGACCACGCCATCGATATCGAAATCATCGAGGTCTTGCGTCGCGAAGTGCAGCGCGACGAACGGCGAAAACGTCCAATCGAGAAGTCTCGTCGGCAACCCATGATGCTGCGCCAGCGCCAGCCAGTTCCACGTCGAATCCCCCGGCACCGCGTCACGGTGCGCATACTTGCGGAAATTCCGCAGCAGATGCGTTTCCTGCTGGACGAACCTTCCCCCGAGCCGAAAGAGCGAAGTGGTCAAATCATCCGCGGCGTCCTGCATTCCGCGGAAGGCAAACGTCGAGCGAAATCGCCCAAGCGGCTCTTTCCACGACCCCGCGTAAAGGTGATCGTTCAGCTCGTTCCAACTTGAAACGCGAATGTCGCTCACATGGATCAAGATATCCGATCAACGCGATTCACGCAGTCGCCGAGCGAAATAAGGATTTTCACACTGACGCTTACTGAACGATATGGATGATCCGATCGTCGCCGGGCCCACCGAAAACCGAATCGCCATCGGACCACAGAATCGTATCGTCGCCCGCCCCGCCGCGCAGGACGTGGTTGGCCGACCGCCCCTCGATGCGATCGTTGCCCACACCACCTTCGAGCGTGTCTCCCGCGCCGGCACTGTAAAGGTGATCGTTCCCTTCGTTGCCCATCAATTTTGCGATGGCATGCGCATCGTTGTTCACAAGCGTGTCGTCACCCAGTCCGCCGTAAAAAAGAAACGCGCGAGCGTTCGATGGCGTTGGGAGATCGTCAGATCCCGCGTGCTCCGGCAGAATCGAAATACCGTCATTCCCGGCGCCGCCAGAAACGATCGAATACGGCGCCTGCACGTTAATGGTGTCGTCCCCGTCCCCGCCGGAGATCACGGAATGCGACGAATCGGTCACAATCCCATCGTCGCCACTGCCGCCGATGATCGTGCTCGGGATGCGCGTCGTGAGTAACGAGAACACATCATCCCCGCCCGAGAGTTCGGCAAACAACCGCTTGACGTGGTCGCGGCGGAAGCTCGTGATGAGGTCGCCGTTTCCCTCTTTAACGAGCACCGATTTTTTTGATGCGCTCAAGTCGATCAAGAAGGCATCTCGCTGCGACGTCCCTTCGATCGTGATCGTCCCATGGATCATGAACACGGTCATGAGCTTTCGTGACTCAAGTGATTCCAGCATGCGCGCCCCTTTTCTGTTGGCGGGTGATCTATCAGACAGACAGATGTAACAGAAGGTTTGTCGGCGTTTCAAGTTTTGCCATCGTCCGCGGGCATGTCGAAGGCAAAGACATCGGTTCCACCATAACTGAGTTTCGCGGGGGCGGAGGTCGAACACGATTCTTCGCCCCGGGCGATTTGGGCAGCGAGCGTTTCGATGCGTTGCATGAAACGTTCGTAACCGTGCGTGCCGTTTTCGTGATGCTGCCGCATCCAATTCGTCCAGAACTCCTTCAGCTGCGTGTGACGTTCGATGACCTGCTGCTTCGTCAGCTGCGGATAAAGATAGCGCGTCCATGCGAGGCCGACGCGGATGTGGCCGGATTCGTCGGCCCAATCGTAATCGCAATCGACGGCGCTTGGCTGATCGCCCAGCTGTTTGAATTCCTTCACGAGCCCCGCCTTCCAATGCGGGCCGGACAGCTCCAGCGCATGAAGCAGAAGCAAAGCATCTTCAATCGTATAACCGTTCTCATGCAGCGCGCGGAAATGATCCGAAACGACGGGATAATCCTGCCCTGGCACCAAGCCCCAGCCCTTGAGCCGCCGCTCGCCCATCATGCTGTGGCGCAGCTCGTCATACGCCCAGCGCGTGCTGTCGCGCAGAAGTTCCCAATCCGCTTTGGGATATTTCCAGATCATCCCCAGCGGCACTTCGGCGGCCCACGTTTCATTCGCGTGATCGATCGCGAGCCAGATGCGCGATTCGATTCCATTACGCGGCTGGCGCGGCGGGACCTGCATCACCGCGAGGTGAAATGACGGATCGCGGGCGGGAACGGGCGGCAACTCGAACGGTTTTCGATCGCTGAAACCGGGAACGGCGCGGATGGCTTGCGCGCCCTGCGCAAGATCAGTCAGACAGGATTGGAGAAATTTCGCCCATGCGGTTTTATCGCCTGCGCCATAAAACGGCTTCGCTTCCGCGATCTCCATCTCCAGTTCATCCAGCGCGCGGCGGATGACCAGGTGACTTGGCGCATCATCAATCGCATCCGCGCCTGCAAGATAGGCTTGCAACGAAGCAATCACCCAGCGTTTGACGACGTGGTAAACGCCGGAAAGAAATTCGGCTTCATCCGCAGCCCTCGGCAGGAGCGAGAGAAAGTCCATCCACGCCGGCGGCATGTCGTCGTCGGCGTCGAGGCGCGGGAAGCGCAGCTCCATCACGCGCGTGCGCAGCGCGTCGGCATGTTGCGAGTCAATCCAGGCATGGCGGCCGAGCAGGCGCTTGACGTCGAGCGTCGGGGCGGCCAGAACGAACCCCGCCATCGCGCGCATCGTTTCCCGCATCACGCGATAAATGCGACGCAGCTGAAGTGACGCGACCTCGACGTCGCGGAGCGGGTGCGAGATGGACCGATTCGCCACGCCCATGGCCGTTACCGTACCAGAATTTGCCATCCGGTATTTATTTCTTTCAAAAGTGCTTATCCGGCACACGTTTCGCGACGATCCTCACACAGTGGGTGTGCAGGTTTTCCAGTTTCTGCGGTTCTACCTCGTTTTATCGGTCGTGCTGCTCGGCATCGGCGGAGTCTGGTACGACGGAACGACAGATTCCCCCATTGTCATAGCGCCGCTGCCGCCGATCCCGATGATGCGCGACGCAGCCTCCGCGTCTTCCGTTGCCGCGCTGAATAAACGCGTCGCGGCCGAGAAATTGATCAATTCGGATTCGTGCTCTTCAGCTGATCCCGCAACCACGATGGTCGATTCGTGGTAATCCCCGAAACCCCCGCCGCGATCATCGCCTTCGCAAGCTCCGGTTCGTCAATCGTCCAGACATAAAAGTCGAGTCCCGCGTCGCGAACTTTTTTCGTGTATCGCGCGTCGATGATCGCGCGCGCCTGCAGATCGAGGCCGGTCGCGTCGCACGCCTTCGCCCGCGCGATCAGATCGTCAACCGTCGGAGTGAACTGCTTTGCCTCCTTGTCCGGGTTCAGACACGAGAGCCAATACGCCTGCAGTTGCGGAAGCATCGCGCGCGTCGCTTTGATCGTTTCGTCTTTGAAACTGATGATGACGATTTGTTCCGGCGATTTCTTCGACCGCCGCATCGCGCGATCGAAGGCGGGTATCGCTTCTGGGCCGACTTTGATCTCGACGAACATGCGTTTTCCCGGCGGAATCGTCGCCAGCGCATCGTCGATCGTCGGCATCTTTTCGCCGGCGAATTCGTCGCCCTTCCATTTTCCCGCGTCGAGCTTTTGCAGGTCGGCGAGCGTGTTTTCGGTGAAGAGGTGTTTCGCGCCGCATGTTCGCAGCGTGTCGTAGTCGTGCGAGAGAATCAGATGCCCATCGCGCGTGAGGTGCACGTCGATTTCGACGGCATCGGCGCCAAGCTTCCACGCCAGATCGATCGCCGACATCGTGTTTTCCGGCGCCAGATACGACTCGCCGCGATGGGCGATCCATTCGATTTCTTTCGACATAAATCTACTTGCTGCGCGTCATCCTGAGCGAAGCGAAGGATCCCGGGATCGACTGCGTCTTACGATTTCGAGATCCTTCGCTTCGCTCAGGGTCTGTGATTCGTTGCGTGGCCAGGGCGGATCGCCCTCGCCTTTTCGGGGTCAGCCGCGTTCGGGAGGGCCAG
>JAICIO010000046.1 GCA_025924315.1 Phycisphaerae bacterium | reverse complement strand
TTTGATCGCGGGGTCGACGTGCATGTAATACTGCTCGCTCGACACCGGGAAGTCCTTAATGCCTTCCGTGATCGGGCTCTTGGTCGGACCCATCTTGACCGTGTATTTCGTTTGATCGTTCCCCGGATGCGCGACCCACTGCCCGCCGGTCATGAACTGGTATTCGCAGGAATTGCGAAATGCGTCGCACATTCCACCATGACAACCCGCGATGCCGACACCGCTCGCGACGGCGCCGCAGACGTTCGCCTGCTGGTCGCCGGTGAGCTGCCCGGCGGTCCAGCATGGGACGATGAGGCTCAGCGCTTCGAGCTTCGCGCGATCGTTGAACGAATCGAGCGAATCGCTCACCGTGATCTCGAAGCCTTCTTCCTTCAGCAGCTTCTCAAAAATCCCCGCGACGGCTTTCGGTTGGTGGCCATCCCATCCGCCCCAGACGATCAATGCTTTCTTGCTCACGACGACTCCTGGTGATTGGTTATTGGTGATTGAAACGAAGGGAACGTTTTACCGCAGGGATCACTCATGATCCAGCGTTCCGCGCGTCACACCGAGTTGATTGAGCACGCGGAGCGATCGCACAGTTGATTTTGGCTCGGCCCTTCCGGTGATGACGTCGGCGTAACGATCAAGCAGCGGCGCGACCTCTTCGCCTTTTTCGCGCAAGAGCTCGACGCGGAAATGTCGCAAGCCGAGGTCCAGCATCTGCGGAATGAACTCCGCGGCGGATTGGGCCTGGGCGTTGAAGACGGTGTTGCGGCAGCCGACGTCGGGGATGAGCGGATGCGGCTCACCGACGCGGTCACGCAGATCGACCTGATGCGATTCGCACGGCCGCCCGCAGTCGCGGTAGTCCTTGCCATCGCTCAGTGTGTGGGCGAAGACGCAATGCTCCATGTGGAACATGGGCATGTGCTGATGAACGACGGCTTCGAACTTCGAGGGATCGAACCGCGAGAGCATCGCGGCGAGCTGTTTCCAGTTCAGGTCATAGCTCGGCACGAAGCGGACAAGTCCAGCGTCGGCGAAGATCTTCGCAGTCAGTTCGTTCGCCATGTTGAGCGCATAATCACCAATGAGCGGCATCTGTGGTGCGGACTCGCGATAGAAGCTGATGGCCGCGAGGTTGCGGACGAGAATCGCATCGGGGTTGCAGTCGAGAATTTGGCGAAGCAGGCCCTCTTCCGTCGGTTTGACGATGCGCAGCGTCGCGAGGGCGATGGGCATGTTGGCCGCGCGACACCGCTCAACGGCTTCTTTGGATCGCCGAATGTCTTCGAAATCGCAGTAGACCATCGATGGGCGCAGCTCGTTCTGCCACGCGAGCACCGCATCGAGTTGATCGAGCGTGCGCACGAGCACAGTCAGTTGCGTTACGTGTGGCACAGCCGCCCTCGGCTGTGCTTCCGCGTCCGCACAGCCGAGGGCGGCTGTGCCACATGCGTCTTTCCGAAGCCGCTCAAGTGCTTCCGCATCATTAATCGGATGCGACGTCGCGCGATTCGCGAGCAACTGCTCGACGGCTTTTCTCCGCAGATCGTTCAGCACCGACTTCGGCACCATCGGCTCGCCGGCGATGTCGGTTGTCAGCTCATCGAGTTCATAAGGCGTATCGCCCAATCGACCGAGCTGCTCGCGCAACATCGCTTCGTTCACCGGAAACTTGTTCGCCCTTTCGAGCGGCTTGTCCCACGTTGCCGACGCACTCGATCGATCATCGGTCAGCGTTAGCGTGATTCGTTGGCCGACGTGCGCGTGCACACGCGCCGCGAGCGGAATGCGATCGATGACGGTGTCTCGCGAGAAGGAATGCTCGAGGCGTTTGCGGATGGCGGGGTCGTCGGTTTTCCAGACGATCGCGCCGATCGAGAGCGCTGCGAGGTTCACATCTCCGCGACCGAATTCGAGTTCGATCTGGTGTTTGCCGCGAGTCCGGACAGTGAACACGCGACCGCCCTGCTCGTCTTGTTCGGGGTGGCCTTCGTCGAAGACGATGCCATCGCCGGGTTTGAGTGGACTGTGTGGCACAGTCCCTGCGCGCCGGGACTGTGCATGCGCGCGGAGCACAGCCGAGGGCGGCTGTGCCACATGATTCTCCAGCGTAACGATGACGCTGCGATCGGTGATTTGCGCGATCGTCCCGATGCGCGAGCCGCGGGATTTAGGAAATCGCGCGTTGACGAGTTCCTGGTGATTGACCCCGGAAAGAAAACCATGGGCGAATCCACGCGAAAAAGTTTGTTCGAGATCGGCGCGTTGTTGTTGCGCGATGCGGAAGCGCTCATGCGCGAGCGCGGATTGAATCGCGGCGCGATACGTTTGCGTGGTGGCG
This sequence comes from Phycisphaerae bacterium, assembly GCA_025924315.1. Taxonomy (GTDB): domain Bacteria; phylum Planctomycetota; class Phycisphaerae; order Tepidisphaerales; family Tepidisphaeraceae; genus JAICIO01. The sequence continues at coordinate 38,573 of JAICIO010000046.1, read as the reverse complement.
GCGACGTAATGGGCGCTCTTTAGACGGCCTTCGATTTTGAAGCTGGCGACGCCCATCTTCGTGAGGTCGTGGATGAGATCATACGCGGCGAGGTCTTGCGGCGAGAGGAGGTAAGACTTCTCGCCGAGGTCGCGCGTTTCTCCATCGACGACGAGCTCGTACGGCAGGCGGCAGGCTTGCGCGCATTGCCCGCGGTTGGCGCTGCGTCCGCCGAGGGCTTCGCTGGTCAGGCATTGGCCGGAGTAGGCGACGCAGAGCGCGCCGTGGACGAAAACTTCCAGCGGCATCGTCGTCGCGCTCGTGATGCGCTGGATGTCCGGAATCGACAGTTCGCGCGCGAGAACCACGCGCTCAACGCCGAGCTGACGGACGAATTCGATCCCGCGTGGCTCAGTAAGCGTCATCTGTGTCGAGCCGTGAATGCGCAACGAGGGCGCCATCGCGTGGATCAATTTCGCCAGGCCGAGATCCTGCACGATGACCGCATCGACGTTCGCGGCGGCGATGGCTTTGATGTACTCGACCGCGGCGGGAAGCTCGTCGGAGAAGATCAGCGTGTTGAAAGTGAGAAATCCGCGAACGTTGTGACCGTGCAGATACTGCATGATCTTCGGGAGCTCTTCAACCGTGAAGTTGGTGGCGCGATGACGGGCGTTGAAGTTGCCCAGACCGAAGTAAACGGCGTTGGCGCCGTTCGACACCGCCGCGCGCATCGCGTCCCAATCGCCCGCGGGGGCGAGAAGTTCGGGGGCGCGCGTGAGCGTTTGTGTCGATACGGCCGCGGTCATAGTTAAAATTGTAGGGTGTGCTTCAGCACACCGCGGTCGAAAACTGGTGTGGTGAACCACACCCTACGTCATCCAATCAAAAGGCTTTTCGTGATACCGCTGGTCGAGCTTCCGCCGACCTGGACCTTGAATTCGCCGGGCTCGACTCGGGGTTTCAGGCTTTGATCGAGCAGCGCGAGTTGCTTGGAGCCGATCTTGAATGAGACGGATTTGGTTTCGCCGGGGTTCAGCGAAATGCGTTTGAAATCGGTGAGCCGCTTCACAGGTGTGGCGAAGGTGCAGATCGCGTCGTCGACATAGAGCTGCGCGATCTCATCGCCAGGGCGTTTGCCTGTGTTTTTCACGTCACACGTGACGCTGAATTCCTGCTTCTCATTTCCGCGCTCAGGCGAGATACGGAGGTTGCCGTACTCGAACGTCGTGTAGCTGAGGCCGAAGCCGAATGGGAAGAGCGGCTCGGATTTTTCGTCGATGTACCAGCCCATGCGCGGACGGCGATTGTAGTAGACGGGCAACTGGCCGGACGTGTGCGGAATGGAAACCGGCAGCTTGCCACTGGGGTTCGTCTTGCCGAGGAGAATATCCGCGAGAGCATGGCCGCCCTCTTGTCCGGGGTACCAGGATTCGAGGACCGCTTGGGATTTCGCGATGAGTTTGGGGATGGCGAGGGAGCGGCCATTGACGAGGACGAGAACCGTCGGCGTGCCGGTGGCAAGGACCGCTTCGACGAGTTGAGCCTGCGCGCCCGTGAGGCCGAGATCAGCGCGGTCGAAGTGTTCGCCGCAGACTTGTTGTGCGCCGCGGTGACTGGTTTCGCCGACGCAGACGATCGCGACGTCGGCATTCTTCGCGGCTTGCGCAGCCTTCGCGATCGACTCCGCTTCGTGTGACGCCGCCGCCTCTGCGAGGATCGGCGAGTGATCGCCCCAGTCGAAGTTCACATCGCGCACCACGCGGCTTTGCTCGGTGATCGGCTGCTGGAAGTTCATGCCGAGGAAAACATCCATCATCAGCCCTTCGCCGGAGCCGTGCTGCTGCTTGCCGAGCTCGCCGCGGTAGGTGAAGGCATCGGTTGGGATGATGCGCGATGGCGACTTGGAGCTGCTCCACGAGAGACGAAGAACGTTGCGGTTCAGCTCGGCGGCGTCACCTTCGGTGACCAATCCGCGCGTGCCTTTGAAGTATTCAACGGCGATTTGGTGATCGCCTTTGGCGAGCTTGAGCTTCGTTTCGCGCTTGCGGCGAGCGCCGGTTTCCCAATCATTGATGAGGGTCTTGCCGTCAATGATCAGCTTAGCGCCGTCGTTCGATTCGAGTGAGAACTGATACTCGTCATCCAGATCGACCTTCAGATTCCCGTGCGCGCGAACGCTGAAGCGCCCCGCGACGCTCGCGAGCGGAAGAATCTCGCAGCCTTTTTCGTAGACAATCTTCGTTGAAGCGCCGACCGCCCTTTGCAAACCTTCGAGCGGCGACACGATGTGCTTCGGCGTACCGCTGTAATCGCCGATCTGTCCGTCCGCGGCGTTGGGGCCGATCACCGCAATTGTTTTAATGTCGGACTTCAGCGGGAGAACGTTGTTATCGTTCTTGAGAAGTGTAATCCCCTTCGCGGCGACTTCTCTCGCGAGTTTCGCGTGCTCGGGGTTGCTCGCGACTTCTTTTGCATTCGCGGGATCGACGATCGCGTTTTCGAACAGGCCGAGCTTGAACTTAGATCGCAGCGTGCGACGGGCGGCGTCGGTGATGCGCTCTTCGGAGACCTTTCCTTCCTTCACGAGCTTAACGAGCGCCTTCTCGAACATCTCCTGCCCCGCGGCCTGGCTGGGGACGAGGCCGATGTAATCGTAGAACTGCCGATCGATGCCCGCGTTGATCGCAAGGGCGATCGCTTCGTCCATGTCATGGGCGGCGCGATGGCCGACGAGGCCCGCGATGCCGGGGCAATCGTCGACGACGTGGCCGTCGAAGCCCCATTCGCGAAGGATGTCGGTCACGATGTGCTTATCAAGCGTGCAGGGAATACCGTTGAGCGCGCCGAAACAGATCATGACCGACTCGGCCTTGCCATCCTTGATGGCGGCCTCGAATGGAGGAAGGTAGGTTTCGAGCAGATCCCGCTCGGTGATGGAGATCGGATCGTTGTCCTTTCCACCTTCGCTCGCGCCGTAACCGACGAGATGCTTCGGCGTGGCGATGATGCCGTCTTTGAGGTTGTCGCCCTGCAAACCTTTGATGAACGCGACGCCGATGCGCGAACAGAGGAGCGCATCTTCGCCGAGGCCTTCTTCCATCCGGCCCCAGCGCGGATCGCGAGCGATGTCGAGGACCGGCGAGAGGCCTTGATGAACGCCTTGGGCGCGAGCTTCCTGCGCGATGACTCGACCGACACGATAGTTGAGGTCTTCATCCCATGTGCTGGCCATGACGATGCAGGCGGGGAAGCTCGTGACGTGCAGCGTATTGAGGCCGTGAGAGGACTCGCGGGTGAAGAGCATCGGGATGCGATGGCGCGATTTCTCGATCGTTTCCTTTTGCAACTCGTTGTTGAGACGCGCGGCGGTTTCGGGTTCTTCGCCGCTGCCCATGCGGATGCTCATCTGGTTGATCTTTTCTTCGAGCGTCATGCGCGAGAGCAGTTCACTCACGCGTCGTTCAATCGATTTGTTTCTATCACGTTCGTTCGTCGCCATGGTGCGGGCCTTCCTCAGCTGGTATTGAATCGAGCAGAATAGTCATGATTGGGTTTGGTTTCTATGGATGCGACTCCCGGACATTCGCCGGATCCGCCGCTCGATATCCGCACGCAGTTGCGGATTGTTTCGGTGGAGCTCAACGAGGCGACAGCCGAACTGAGTAAGGCGCGGCATGACGTGCTGTATCGTGGACTGAGGGCATTTCCGAGCCGCTATGAGGCGCCGGCGTGGGTGGCAGCGCTGGTCGTCGGAAGCATCGGCGCTGCAATTGGGGCGATCCCGGCGATGCTCATCCGAGGGGACAATCTCTTCTTTGTGTTCATCGCGGTTTGCGCGGCCTACACGATCTTGTCGCCGGCAACGTTGCTGCTGCTGGCGGATCGGGAAGGCGAAGACGATTCGAACCGGCGGGAGATGCGCCAGCAGGCGCTTTCTGCGGCAATCGCGCATCGTGACGCGATGGGCGAGCGCGTGGCGGCGCTGCACGCGCAGCATGGACAGCTGCGGGATGCGTTGCGATCGGGGAAGGTCGAGGCGGATCAGCCCGATCAGGCGACGGGCCGATCGGAGGGCGAAGTCGGCGATTGAGGCGGCGCGGACGCCTTGCGGGCTCGATACTGCCGGAGCCACGCGCCCGGCGTGGTCCCGTGAATCATCTTAAAGCGGCTGGTCAGGTGCGACTGGTTGGCGAAGCCGGCACGATCAGCAGCTTCCGCCGCGGGGACGCCATCGATCATCAGTTGGCGGGCATGCTCGACCTGCAATTCGGTGGTCATGCGCTTCAGCGTCTTGCCGTAATGCGCCCGAAACAGACGGTGAAAGTGGAAGGGGCTCAATCCGCCAACTTCGGCAAGTTTCGCAAGCGTCGGGTGTTCGCGGAAATGCTCTTTGAGGTAGTCCACCACGCGTCGCAGTCGAGCTTCCTGGCTTGGATTCACGGCCGATAGTGTCTCTGTGTACGTAAAAGTCGGATCGTTTGCGGTCGCGACGCTGGTGGCCATAAGTTTCTGACTCCCCAAGCCGGGTGAAATGAAAAACAGCAACGTCGAGTGGCAATATAGTGGGGAGCGCGCGATGAATGGGGTCCAAAATGATCGTGGCGTGCGATTCTGCGGGCAACTTCTGCTTTCCCAGATTACCTAAACCGATCATCGGACGGAGAAGGACCGGGGTTCCGTCCGTATCGCGCAGAACTTGCGCGGCGAATACGCTTCTTCTTTCGACGCCATTGGCGCGTCTCAGGCGAACTATTGTTGGCGATCACTTTGCGCGATAATGCTCCCGTCGAATCGAGCGGCGGTGATCGGGCGACGCTGTCGTCGGCAACCTCCTTCGCCCAGAAATGATGTGCTCACAAGGTCGTACGATGGGCGAAGTTCCACGCACCTGGCAGCGCGATGTCTTCGAGGCTCTGGACCGACCCGGGCTGCGGTGGCTGCTTGGTCTGATCGCCACTGGTCGCGAGAGCATCCGCAGCCGAAAATTGTGTCGCGTGAGCTATCGCGACGGGTACTGGGTGCATTCGTTTCCGGGTGGAAAAATCGCGGCGGAGCGAATCGGTGCGACGTCCCCGAGCAGGCTCGATGCCGAAACCCACGACACGTTTCTGTTCGAGTACGTGCCGAAGCCGGGCGGAGTGATCGTGGATGTGGGCGCGGGTGAAGGGACGGAGACGCTGACCTTCTCGCGGCTCGTCGGGCCGAGCGGTCGGGTCATCGCGATCGAAGGCCACCCGCGGACGTTTGCGCGGCTGCAGCAGCTTGTGCAGCTTAATGCTTTACGCAACGTGACATGCCTGCAATTGGCGATCTCCGACCAGCGCGGCGTCGTGCGTATGACAGACATCGTCGATCACGTCGCCAATCGCGTGCTCACGGACAGTGCGCATGGCTCTGTCGACGTGCCGAGCCTCAGTATGGATGACCTGGTCCGCGAGCAGAAGATTGACCGGATCGATTTTCTCAAGATGAACATCGAAGGCGCCGAGCGCGCCGCGTTTGCCGCGATGTCGCATACGCTGGCGATCACACAGCACATGGCGATTTCGTGCCACGATTTCCTTGCCGAGCGGGGAGGCGACGGCGACTGTCGAACCAAGGAGTTTGTAAAAGGTGTGCTCGAGCGAGAGGGATTCGAGATTCTCACGCGGCCGAACGATCCCCGATACTGGGTCCGCGACTATCTGTACGCCCGCCGGAAGTAGCCACCTACGCGTGCGCCCGAGAAACGAACGAAACCCGGTATTGCGCACAGCTTTTCAATCACTTCGCGTGTTTCTGTCCCCATTCGTACAGCGACTTGAGGATTGGTCCGAGGGTGCGGCCTTTCTCGGTCAGGAAATACTCGGCGCGCGGCGGGTGCTCTTCGTAAAAGCGACGATCAATGATGCCGCGGTCCATTAGTCCTTTCAGGCGGGCTGCCAAGGTGTTCGTGCTGGCGCCTTCCAGCGAGCGCTCAAGGTCCTGAAAGCGCAGCGGTCCCTTCTTGAAGAGGTCGCGCAGGATCAGGATCGTCCATCGCTCGCCGATGACGTCCAGGGTCCGGGCAACGGGGCACGACAAATCGTATCTCGACTCCATAAGCAATGATCTTTCGACTCTTCGAGTAAAAATGACAGCGCGATATTGACTATAAAAACTATAGTGACTATTGATAATGAAGTCACTACTGAAGGAGAATCGATGAAGGAATTTACGGATGCGGGCTTGAATCGAAAAGCCTGGGGGTTGTTTGTGCTGGCCGCTGTCCTGGCCGCGGCGTGGTTTGGACTCAATCTTCTGGCCCCGGACATGACGGTCGGGCGAATCCCCCTGCGACTTCTGCTCGTCCTTGCAGCGGATGGAGTCATCTTATACGGCCTGTGGCGCGGGTTGGCTCGGACTCCATTCGCGCCGGCTACACGTATCGCAGCATGGGTCGGCGTCGCGCTCGTCCTGACGATCTGGATCGCCGCGGCGTGGACGCTCGGCGAGAAGGGAGTATTCCAGCAATCGGTCGGCAAAATTCCTACGGTGCCGATTGCAATCTTCTTACCGGTTCTCGTCGGCGTTTTCGTATTGACGCGTTCTGACGCTGTGGGGTTGGCATTGGATGCGACACCAGCGTCGTGGCTGATCGGCATTCAGGTTTATCGAATTCTCGGCGGGATGTTCCTCGTCTACTGGATTCGCGGCACGATGCCCGGCGCCTTTGCGCTGCCGGCGGGGATTGGCGATGTTGCCACCGGCCTGCTTGCCCTGCCCGCGGCCATTTGGGTCGCCTCAGGCTCTCCGATCGGCCGAAGAATTGGCATCCGGTGGAACGTGCTCGGCCTGATCGACTTTGCGGTCGCGATCACCATGGGAATGCTGACTGCCCCCGGTCCCGCGCAGTTGCTCGCGCGCGAGCATCCGAATATCCAGATCGCGATGTTTCCCACGGTCATGACGCCCGCGTTCGTCGTTCCGTTCTCGATATTCCTGCACGTGCTTTCGCTGCGCCAACTCAAACGCATGCAAGCGATCGGCACAAGTGCGGGACCGCAGCCAAGTCTTGCGACTGCCTAGAAAGGAATTGGTCGCGTCGCAAAGCGAGGCCGCCGCAACATCGCGTTCGCGATGATGCGGCGGCCTGCCGATCTCATCTTTACGATGATGCTACAGCTGTCCGATTGGCGTCATGAATCCGGTCTCGTCCAGCACGTCCGTGTAATCGTGCGGGTCTTTATCCCATCGATTGCCGCCCTCGGCGTCTTGAAGTTGATCGTGACCGACGTCGCCTTCGAGATAATCGCCGCCGTCTCCGCCGTCGAGGGTGTCGTTGTCGTCGCCGCCGTAGAGCCAGTCGCTGCCGTTGCCTCCCATGAGGATATCGCGGCCGCCGTCTCCACCGAGCGTGTCGTTTCCGCTGCCGCCGGTGAGTGAGTCATCGCCCGCCCCGCCGTGGATCACATCGCGCCCGCCGCCCCCGGTGAGGGTGTCGTTGCCATCGCCGCCCTGGATCGAGTCGTTTCCGTCGTCGCCGAGGATATAAGCCGCGGGTATTCCGCTTCCCACGACAATGCGATCGTCGCCCTCATTTCCGCGAATGTTGATGGAGTAAACCGCGGACGCGGGATAACGCTGAACGACCCCGTTCACCTGCACGAAGATCTGACTGCGGTGCCGGGAGAGAATGATCTCATCGGCATCGCTTGTGCCTGCGACATCGAGCAGTTCGATGGGACGATCGAGTGCCGATCCACCCGGCTCTGCATGGTCGGCGTCCGCTCCGCCGAGGAAACGCCGGAGGCGCATCTCCTTGAGATTGGCGCCATTGTCTGTAAACCCGTATTGGCCATATATGATGATGCTGTTGTCCTGCGGAAGCAGCACGTGATCGTAGTAGTATGTCACGCCAAACGTAGACACGCCGTTCTTGCCGAAACTCGTGTTGATGCTGAGGTCTGGCTTCAGCTGCATCGTGGAAGCAACTTCGTATGGATCGCTGCCGATGAGGACGACATGGCCATCCGCCTGCAGGCCCATGTCCTGGGGGTAGAAACTGGATAAGCCAAGGGGGAACTCCAGCTTCTTCAGCACGTGGGTGCCCGCCGCGTCATAGTGATAAAGGATGTGCTTGGTGGCGTCGTGGAAGCTCATCGGATCGCTGTAAACGAGGAGATACGACGAGCCGTCCGCGGCGACCGCAAAGCTCGTAAGCGTCAACGGCTCATCGGGGGCATCTGCCGAAATCCGATGATTCGTCGCATCGCCAAACGACGGATCGAGCGTGCCGTTGGACCGCAGCTTCATCACCGCATATCCGCCTGTTGTGGTGTAGATATCGTTCACATCAGGTCGCTCGTAACTTCCGCCGATGTAAATCGATCCGCCGACCAGTTGGATGGAAGAGATGGCCTGGATGTTGGTATAGACTTCGATGCCGGTGTTGCCAAACGAACCATCCGGCGTGCCATCAGCTTTCAGTCGTTCGAGGGCGGCGTTCGAAATGTTGAAATCGTGGGCGGCTTTGCCGTAGGCGAGAAGGAGTTTTCCATCTGACTGAAACGACATTCGCTCGGTGTCGTTTTGGGGTGCGTTGCTGACATTCAGAGATAAGTGCCCGTTGTCGCCGAAGGATGTGTCGACTGCTCCATTCGGAAGATAGGCGTCGACGTAGACCGGACGGGCCGTATCGGATTCCGTGATCCCGCTGACGACGATGCGGCCGGTCGCGTCGTTGACCGCGATCGCGCGGGGCGTGAATCCGCCGTCGGCTCCGGTGCGGAACAGGTAACCGTGATCGCCGAAAGTCTTATCAATCCGGCCCTGCGTGAGCCGGATCAGCTCATACCCGCCATCCGGTTTCGCGCCGGCGACGAGCAACTTGCCGTCGCTGGTCGAGGTGATGACGGCGTCGTTCTGGGAATGGCTGCCGAAGACCAGGGATACAACCCCCAGCGTTCCAAACGCCAAATCCACTTCGCCCGCGCTCAGCATCCGCCGACATTCGAGTTGTTCGATCATCCGACCCTATTTGGTGAGAGCCCCGCGTACGAGGTGATTATCCCCCGGCGGAGAGCGGTTGTCGAACGAATTCGGTGAAGCGAGAGAATGAAGTAACCGCCGCATGCGCAAACGTAAGCGTGGAGTGCGTTTGCGGGCTCCGATCGGCTTATCGATGAAAACGCGCTAGCCTTGCGGGGAGTGCGACGGCGGCTCCGAGAGGCCCCGTGCATGCCCAGGCAATCACGCCGACGACGGTGCAGGAGCGCAACTATCCGCTATCTGCTCGACACCGCAAGTTGGCTCACCCATAATGAAGTTCGCGATTGAAAAGTTGAGGATCACGTTGGGAGTACAGGAATTCTCTGCCGCATTGCAAACTTCCTTCGCAGTGTCGGGCGCGGAGCCTTCCTCTGTGCCGTTATCTATTTCATTGCCGCAACCGAGCCACACGCGGCCGCAGCTGAGTCAGCTAAGCGCGTACTGATTGTTAATTCCTTCGGGAGCAGCACTCCGCCGTTCACCACCCACTCGACTGCGTTCGAGACGACCCTGACCGAGGAGCTGGGGCAAAAAGTCGATCTTGATGAAGTGTCTCTGGATATGGCCCGCTACGCGCAGCCGGATTTAGAAGAGCCTTTCGCAGAGTTCCTGCACAAGCGGCTTGGCAAATGGCAACCGGATCTGGTCGTTCCCGTCGGATCTCCTGCTGGACGGTTCGTAGCGAAATTCAGGAATCAACTGTTTCCGCAGACGCCAATCGTTTACACGGGGATGGACCGGCGAACGCTGCCGCCCGACGCATTCGCAAACAACGCTACTTTTGTCGGCGAGGATTTTAAACTCGCCGGGCTCGTCGAGGACATTCTCCAACTCGCTCCCGACACCAATCATATCGTGGTCATTCTCGGTGCCACGCCACTGGAGCGTTACTGGACGGCGGCGTTTCGCGATGCATTCGAACCGTTTGCCGACCGCGTTCGCTTTACCTGGGTCAATGACTTGTCATTCGACCAGATGCAGGAACTGGTATCGAAGTTGCCGCCCCACTCCTTCGTTCTGCTCGGGCTGCTTCTGCGCGATGCGTCGGGGGTGACACACAACGAGGACGATGCGCTGCAGCGTCTCCATGCTGTCGCAAACGCACCAATCAACGGACTCTATCAAAATCAAGTTGGGCTCGGGATCGTCGGTGGGCACCTGTATCAGGGCGAGTTGGAGGGCCAGGAGGCAGCCCGCGTCGCAATCCGAATTCTGCGCGGCGAACCCATTTCGAATTTCCCGCCGAAAATCATTGGCACGTTGGGGCCGCGATACGATTGGCGGGAACTCCAGCGCTGGAACATCAGCGAGAATCGGTTGCCGCCAGGCAGCACGATCGAATTCCGACAGCGCAGTATCTGGCGGAAGTACCTGGGCTGGATCGTCGGCGGGCTCACCATGATCTGCTTACAGAGTGTAATGATCGCCCTGATGTTCGTGCAGCGCCGGTATCGTCAACGCATTCAGGCTGACTTGCGTCGCAACCAGGATGCGCTGGCGCATATTACACGCACCACAACTCTCAATGGGCTGGCGAGCTCGATCGCACACGAGGTCAATCAGCCGCTTACAGCGATTCTCTGCAATGCACAGGCCGCCCAAAACTTCTTAGCCGACGAGTCGTTCAAGATCGAAGACGTGCGCGAGATTCTTCAAGACATCATCACAGACGACCGACGCGCAGGCGAGGTCATCTCCCGCTTGCGCGCGATGGTGAAGAAAGAAGACATCACGTTCAGATCGATTGACGTCTTAGATGTTATTCGCGAGACCGTCCTGCTGGTCAACAGCGATGCTGTGTTGCGCAACGTACGCGTTTCGGTTGATGTGGGCGCAACACTCCCGCATGCTCGCGGCGACAAAGTGCAGTTACAGCAAGTCGTTCTGAATCTTCTCGTGAACGCGTTCGAGGCGATGAAAGACGTCCCCGTAGAAGAGCGAGAAGTTCTCATTCGGACAGAAGTGGACGATGCGGGCATGGTACATATCGCAATCAAGGACTGCGGTGTGGGATTGACGAGCGATAGTCTGGAGAAAGTCTTCCAGCCCTTTCATACAACGAAGTACAACGGTCTTGGCATCGGCCTATCCATCAGCCGGTCGATCATAGAAGCCCATGGCGGGCGGCTTTGGGCGGAAAACAATTCGCCCAAGGGCGCGACGTTTCATTTTACGGTACCCGTGAACGGACAGACGGCGTAGGGTGGTTGTCGAAGGAATTCACTGACCGGGAAAATGAAGAAACCCGGCATAAAACCGGGTTTCGTTCGAACGATCGCGACGATTTTTCAGCGAGGGCGACGGGGCTCGAACCCGCAACCACCGGATCGACAGTCCGGTACTCTAACCAATTGAGCTACGCCCCCGAACACTCAGCCGAAACAGTCAAAGACGCAAATGCGTCCGCCGCAATCGAGCCATTCAATTTAGGCCCGTCGTCGCGGTTGTCAAGCGAGACGAATTCTACGCCGCATGCGAAGACCGGTTCAAGTCACACAAGCGCGACGCGGTTGTGGGAAAACTGTGCAAAACCGGTTGAGTTCGATGCTTGCAGGCGTTGGAACGGTCATGCGCGAAGCTATACTGCGCGCCATGATACTGGCGGGAGTGGACGAAGCCGGGTACGGGCCCATGCTTGGGCCGTTGGTCGTGGGATGCTGCGCGTTCGAGCTGGATGGAGATCCGGCCGGCGAGTTGCCCTGCCTGTGGAAACGGCTGCGGAAGCTCGTCAGTAAGAACCGCCTGAAGAGCGGGAAGAAGCTTCACGTCAACGACAGCAAAGAAGTCTACAACCCGAGCTTGGGATTAAAGGAATTGGAGCGCAGCCTGCTTGCGATCTCGGCCAGCTGGGCCGGCTGGAGCCCGACGCTGGGGGAGCTGCTCGCTAAGGTTTCACCGCACGTCCTGCAGGACCTGGATGGCTATTCGTGGTATTCGGCGCCGGAAGCTGAACTGTTTCCCATCGAGTGCGAAGCGGCCGCGATTCAGATCTTCGCCAATGTGCTCAAACAGGAGATGGACAAGTCGGCGACGCGATGCGTGCATTTGGCCGCGCGGGTGGTGTGTGAGCGGCAGCTGAATGAGATGATCGACAACACGCGGAACAAGAGCAACGCGCTCTTTTCCATCGCCGCCATCCATCTCGATCACCTGCTGAAAACGTATGGGCATCGAGATCTGGTAATCTTCTGCGATCGCCAGGGCGGACGTGGTCATTACGCTCCGTCGTTTCGGCTGATGTGGGAAGATTGGTATCTGGAGATCCTCGAAGAATCTGAAGGCCACAGCGAATATCGCCTGCTGAAAAACGGTCACGTCGTGCGGGTTATCTTCTGTGAAAAGGCGGAGGCGCAGTGCATGCCGGTCGCGATCGCCTCAATGCTGAGCAAATATCTCCGTGAAGCGCTGATGCGGCGGTTCAACGCGTTCTGGCAGCGTCATATGCCGGACCTGGAGCCGACCGCCGGTTATTACGGCGACGGCGCGCGCTTCCTCCGCGACATCCAACCCATCCGCAAACAGCTTTCGATCGACGATTCGCTCCTGGTCCGCTGCCGCTGATCTTCTGGTCATTGCGGCGGAACAATTCGCGTGAAGCGAAAGCTCGTCGAATGGATTGCCCACAGCACGAATGGGGGTTGATCCGTGTGCACGCGGTCGCTGGGAAACTCGGCGTGCCATATCGACGACTTCAGCAGTGTCTCCAAGGGTTCGGCCGTATCCGTTCGCACCCCGCTCGCTGATATTCCGACGATTTCGTAGGCGTCATTCCCGCGTGGAACCGTAATCGCCACAGCGCCGATCCCATCTCGCCCCAACTCCGGCGTAATTCCCCCTATCGCCCTGAACGTATTTCCAACGCGTTCAATCTGAGCGATGGGAGCAACGATTTGCGCCGAAGTAATCGAGTCTTTAACGACATCGTTGCTGAGCGCAAGCGATGGATGCAAATACCCCGCTCGATCCAATCGGTGCGCCTGTTCGCGCGTTAAATTCGCTTGCGGAGACAGTGCCCCCACGACCTGCTCTGTCGGCACAAGGTCGATATACCGTAGCGTGCAGCGGGCCTGGGCGCGCACGCTTCGCGCAAGTTCCAGCCACGTCATTGCGCCGACAGTCGTGTGCAGATGCAGCGCGAGCAGAGCAATCATGAAACCATAGATGCTATAGCTCCATCGGCCCGATTTTCGCGAGACCGCACAAACGCCGAGTAACGAAATCGGGAGATAGACGGAATAACCAATGTAGCGTGAGCTCAGCGCGATCGTCGCCGCACTGGAAGCGCGGGCGAACGAGATCATGACGCCCGTCGCGATGGCGTACGCGCCCAGGCAGATCCACGGAAGCATTACTCGAATCGCGTCTCGGTTCGGTCGACGCGCAACGTTGGCGGTGATCCCGATCCAAACACAGAGCAGCGCCGTGCCGGCGACGAGCGATGTCATCGCGGGCGCGCCCGTGCCCGCGGCCACGGAGGCGCCGAGATATCGAAGCAGAAACGCGACCGTCTGAAATGCGCTGACCGCCTCACGAGCGTCACCTGTCTGCGGTTTCGTGTAATGCACGAAATACAGCGCAACCGCCCCCGCTGCGGCCAGGAGCCAGCCGCTTGTGAAGAGCCACTTCTGCTTCCGCCCCGGCAGATCGAGCAGCAGGATCGGCGGTAGAAGAATCCACAGCAGAAAGCCGTTGCCGGAGGAGTACGTCGCCAGGAGTGCCAGGAATGCGCAAGTTCCCACGCGAAGCGGGAACCGCCAGCGCGCTCGAGCGACCGATATTCCAATCACGAGCAGCAGGTCGATCAGCACGATCTGCATCGACGCCGACCACAACCAGATCTCCCACTGGATCAAACCAAAAAGCAGCGCAAACATGAGAATGAGTGCAGATGTTGCACGCAGGGAAGCCCAGGGCGCCTGCTGAGCCGCAAGCCGCACAAGCAGCAGTCCGGCCGCTAGAACGATCGCGAAGTTCGCGTACATCCCCGCCGTCGTGCGCCAATGCGTAATGAGCGCCAGGCCAAACAGCATCAGACGCGGCAACAGCACTCGATGCTCCATGTTCTGCGCGAAAAGCAGTCCGATCGGCAGTTTCCCCTGCAGCCACTGATCGAGCATGGCGCCCGTGAAATTCCAGTCGTCGTAGTAGGGAACATCGACGCCGTATTCGTGAATCGCCCAGAGCGTCGCGAGCGCCGAAGTGCACATCAGAAGGTAACCGATTCGCCGCAATGCAACGCCGCCGCGCGAGGTTGCAACGAGCGGCTCAAGCTTCACCTCGGCGGTCGTCATTGTGTGTGAGTCTAAAGCCGAGACGCCATTGCTCAATACCGAGCGCGAAGAGTTAATGCTATTGCCGATTGTCAACACCGCCGTCCCCTGTTACGGTGTTCGACGAAGCGAGGCGACGCGCATGCCGATTGAAAAATGGTCGGAACAAGTCAGCGTGGTTCATCTGGCGGACGATCCGCAGATGTCGGATGATCTCCAGATGCTCGAAGATGAGACGGCCGTCCGGAAATTCGACGCGGTGCTCGACTTCGGCACCGTGCATTTCGTGAATTCGTCGAACCTCGCCAAGCTCATCAAGCTGCGAAACCAGTTCATTCAGAAGGATTCGAAGATTGTGCTGTGCAACGTCGGCACGGCCATCTGGGGAACGTTTCTGGTGACGGGGCTCGATAAAGTCTTCGAGTTCAGCGACAACGTGACGACGGCGCTGGCATCTCTTCAGATCGCGTAACAGCAACATCCGCCCTCTTGTAGGGTCCGCGTCAGCGGACCGGTTGTTAGTTTTTTAGCACACGCGAAATAAACCGTACCCTGAAGCGGGCCCGACCAAGAGTTCATGCAACAAAAAAGCCCAAGGCCTTCGGCCTTGGGCTTCTTCATTTCGCTCGATCATTGATCACAAGTTTACACCCGCCAGCTCCAATCGGAGCCACAGCAAACCGGCACTGAGCTGCGGATCCGACGCCAGCAGATCTTTCTTCGCGGGCTTGGTGGTCGCCTGCAAAACGTGGGTCGCGTCGGTGTTCACCGGCGCCGTCGTGGGCTTGTCACCCGCGCTGTCGTTTGAGGCGTCTTTCGCTTTGTCGGCTTTTTCCTCAACCTTCGGCTGATCGCCTTCGGCGGGGGCGGCGTCGCGCAGGACTTCGACGTCCTGGCGCGCGTCGATCGCGGCACGCATCTGCTCGGGTGTCATCTCAACGGCCAGATCCGGCTCAACGCCCCACGTCGTCGAATTCTCCTCGCGGTGAATGCAGCGGCCGCTGGGGAGGTAATAGTGGCTCGTGGTGAGCTTCAGATATGACTTGCCTTTGCCGCTTGGGTCGCGGTCGATTGGGAAGAGCATCTGCACTGAGCCCTTACCGAAGCTGCGCTCGCCTACGATCGTCGCGCGATGCAGGTCCTTGAGCGCGCCCGAGACAATCTCGCTCGCGCTGGCGGAGAACTGGTTGACCAGCACCACCATCGGCATATCGAAATCGTCCGGCGAATCCTTGGCTTCGATCGGCGGAGCCACCGGCGTATCGCGATCGGCCTTTGTGCTGACGATCGTGCCTTCCTTCAGGAACTTGTCGGCAATGTCCGTCGCCGCCGTCAGCAGACCACCGGGGTTGTAGCGAAGATCGAGGATCATCGCCTTGGCGCCTTCGGACTTCATTTCATCGACCGCCTGATCCATCTCGGCAGCGCTCGTCTTCGTGAAATTGGTCAGACGCACGTAACCAATCTTCTGCACCGGATCGACGAAGTAGTCCCATCCGCCGCCGGCCTTGTGCGTCCACCCTTTCACGCTCGCGACTTTGATCTTCTCACGGCGGATGCGGTAGTCCTTCACCACGCCGCTGGGGCTCTTGATCGTGAGCGTGACGTACGTGCCTTCCACGCCCGTGATGTTCTTCACGGCCTGGTTGAGCGTAATGCCCTTGGCATTCTTGCCATTGATGGCGGTGATGATGTCGCCGGCCTTGATGCCCTGCTTGTATGCGGGGCTATCCTCCAGCGGGCTCACAACCTTCAGCGCCGCATCTTCCAGTTGGATCTGAATGCCAACGCCGCTGAATTCGCCCTGCGTGCTCTTGTTGAACTCTTCGACATCGCTCGGCCAGATCATGCTGGTGAACGGATCGAGCTCCGCGAAGGCGCCGTCGGCAAATTCGCTCACGAGCACTTCTTCGGGAAGCTGAATCGTTTCGTCGTTCGTGTCTTTCAGTTTGGAGAGCGACGTGCTGAGCAGGACCGCGTCGTTCTCAACGGCGGGGTCGTTCGCCTGCGTGAGGCAATCGTTCAGCACCTGCGTGAACTGCTGCTTCTTGTCGTTGTCCTTCAGCTCTGGGAAGGCATCTTCAAGACCAGGCGTCGTCACGACGGCCTGAATGCCCTTGAGCCCGCCGAGGAGAAGCGTGCGATAGTTGATGTCGCGCCAGTAATTGCTGCGCGCATCTGCAAGGGCTTCCTTCAGCATGTCCATGCGGATGCCCTTGAGCGTGTCTTTCCAATCGGTCTTGAAGCTGTCGTTGATCTCGGCGGGCTTGGTCGTCGGATCTTTGGTCTTGTCGCTGGGATCCTTCACGAGCGCTTCGACCTCGTCGCGATCCTTGCTTTCCTTGTCCTGCGTTGCCTTCAATTCATCTGGCGTATAAACCGCCAGCAGCCGAATGCGACGGGTGACGGTCTTGAGCTTGTCCTTCCATTCCGGATTGGCCGGCTCCATCGAGCCGAGATCGGAATACATGCGAAGCGCGGTCAACCACTCTTGATGCTCGTCCGCATCGGCCGCCATCTTCACGGTCTTCTTGACCAGCGCATCGATCCAGTCTTCTTTGCGGAAAGCTTCTTTGTCGTCGGCGAGGAGATATGCGCGGGCGGCGAAGGTAATCGCGTAGCTGTCTTTGTGACCGTCGAGGACCTTATGCACGTCCGCGACGGCTTTATCGAATTGCTTGTGGCGCTCGGTTGCGAAATCGACCCGCTGGTCGTCGAATTGCTTGATCCAGCTCGAAATCTGCGTGAGGGAGGGATCCATCGTCGCAGCTTTGCTGATCAGCTGCGACGTCCGATCGAACTGCCCTTCCTTCAGCGCCTTGAACGCTTCGGTCTTAAGCTGCTCGACCGTCGCCACCTGTTCGGGCTGATCGGCGGCTCGGATCGGTCCCGAAAATACGAACCCGCCCAGCAAAACTGCGACAGCGGCGATCCGTCCACTCATTAATTGCTTCATCGGTGAATCCTTACACGCGAATGCGAACGCACATCCAATCGGCCGGACGCTCAACAGTAATCGCGTCATTTCGCGGGGTCAAACCGCAATTTCCACCCTCTCACATCGGCTATACAAGCAGTGCGGGCGTCATAAATTAGACGCATCACAGGGGCTGGTGTTCGCGCCCCCTGCCAGTAATATGCGGCCGCTCGGGTTTTGTTTCAGACATCGTTCCCTCTGAGCGACCTAAAATTCCACGAAATCCATGCAGACGATCACCGCCCAACTCGAAAAAGCCTTCCGAAGCGCCATCCAGCAATCATTCGGCGTGGATGCCGACCCATTGATCAGCCCCAGCCAGAACGAAAAGTTCGGCGACTACCAATCCAACGCCGCGATGAGTTTGGCGAAAGCGGTCGGCGAGAAAACCGGCCAGAAAACAAACCCAAGACAGGTCGCGGAGCAGATCAAGGCGAAGCTGGATTTGGGTGACATGGTCGAAGAGATTTCGATCGCGGGCCCGGGGTTTATCAATGTGCGGCTGAAGGCGGACTGGCTGGCGAAGCAGTTGGAGGCGATCGAAGCGGACAAACGAGTCGGCGTCGAGTCAGCGACGAACGCGGAAACAGTGGTCGTCGATTACTCCGCGCCAAACGTCGCCAAGCAGATGCACGTCGGGCACTTGCGAAGCACGATCATCGGCGACGCACTGGCGCGTATTCTCGAATTCCTCGGGAACAAGGTCATTCGCCAGAACCACATTGGCGACTGGGGCACGCAATTCGGCATGCTCATCGCGCATCTAAAGACCGCGCCGACCGGCGAGACGCGCATCGAGGACCTCGATAAGTTTTACAAGGAAGCGCGCCAGCGCTTCGATTCGGACCCCACGTTCGCCGATGAAGCTCGTGCCAGCGTGGTGCGTCTGCAAGCGGGTGGCGATGAAGAAACGCGGCTTTGGCAGAAGATCGTCGCGGAGTCGCGCAACCATTTTCAGCCGATCTACGATCGTCTGGGTGTGAACCTGACACAGGCGAACGAGCGCGGCGAGTCGTCGTACAACCCGCTGCTTGCTGGCGTCGTCTCCGATTTGAAGAAATCCGGCATCGCAACAGAAAGCGAAGGCGCCATCGCGGTTTTTACCGAAGGTCACGAAGCGCCGATCATCGTCGAAAAAAGCGGCGGCGGGTTCGGCTACGCCACCACCGACCTCGCGGCGGTTCGGCACCGAATCGACACACTTCACGCAACGCGGATCATTTACGTCGTCGGCGCCCCGCAATCGCAGCATTTCCAGCAAGTCTTCGCGACCGCCCGAAAGGCGGGCTGGGCGAAGGGCGTTGTGCTCGAACATGCCGGATTTGGCAGCGTCCTTGGTCCGGACGGGAAGATGTTCAAGGCCCGCTCGGGCGAGTCCGTAAAACTGAAAGACCTGGTCGATGAGGCGGAAGAGCGCGCGATGAAGGTCGTGAACGAAAAGAGCGCGGACCTGCCTGAGGTGGAGAAACGCGCGATCGCGAAAGCAGTTGGCATCGGCGCGATCAAATACGCGGACCTCTCAAAAGACCGAATCGGTGATTACACGTTCGACTGGGACAAAATGCTCGCGATGGACGGCAACACCGCGCCGTATCTTCAATATGCCTACGCACGCATTCGTTCGATCTTCCGAAAGGCGGGTGAAGAGCCGACGAGTGCGCCGATTCAGCTCGACTCACCGTACGAGCTTGCGATCGCGAAGCAGATCTTGCGATTCAGCGAAGTGATCCAGCAAGTGGCGCGCGATCTCAAGCCGCATCTTCTCTGCACGTATCTGTACGACCTCGCGACGAAGTTCAGCGCGTTCTACGAGAACTGTCCCGTGCTCAAGAGCGAAGGCGCGACACGTGCAAGCAGGCTTGTTTTATGTCATCTCACGTCGACGACACTCGCGCTTGGGCTCGACCTTCTCGGAATCGAGCATCCGGAGCAGATGTGATCTCTTCGTAGCACGGGCTACCAGCCCGTGCCCTCGTGGATGCACGGGCTGGTAGCCCGTGCTACGTACCTTAAATCTTCCGCACCACGCGCATCGGATCCGGTTTCCCCGATTGATGGAAGGCGTTTTCGCGCGCCCTGCATCCGGGGCACGCCCAGCAGGGGTCGCTGCCTTCTTCGATGCAACTCCACGTGCGCTCGAAGGGCGCTGCGACTTGGAAGCCGACATCGACCACCTGCCACGGTTCGAGTTCTAAGAGCGGGGTGACGATTTCGAGGTCCGGCTGTCCGCAGGGCATCTGGACGAGTTCGTTCCAGATCTGGATGTACTCTGTCGCCTGGGCGAGCTCGTCTCCGTGACCACCGATGCGCAAGCCGAGGTAGATCGCGGCGGCCTGGTAGTGGGCGGCGTATCTCGCAGCGGCCGCGATTAGAGGAAGCAGCTCAAGCATTTGCGGCGCGACGGCCGCGGGGACGCGCGGGTCGGTGACGGTTTGCTGCGGTTGTGAGCCTTGCACCGCCGCGAGGTACGGCATCGGCAGCGTGTGCTCGCGATAGGGTTTGAAGTGCGCGACTTGCTGATCGTAGGCAGCACGGATCCGCGAGCCCGGTTGCTGCACGACCTCCGCGTGCAGCAGAATCGGTCGAAACTTCTGCGCCGCCAGCGCCGTCGCGACCGCGGAGTTGATGCTGCCGTTATTCAGTACGATCGCCAGATCCTTGGCCATTTCGTTTAGAAGCCAGAACCCAGGAGCCAGAAGCCGGAACGCTTCTCGACGCCGGTTGGTTTCTCCTTTTCAATCCTTTAATTCGCGTCCCCAAGCGTGCGCTCAAGTTCGCGCTTCAGGGTCGGCAGCGTCTGATCGATCCACTTTGCTCGCCGGCGATACTGCACGCTCAACCACAATCGCTGCTCACTGGGCCACGCTGTCACCTCTAGCGTACCGGCTTCGCGCCCGTTCTTGAAATGCCAGTGCGTGCAGCCAGGAAATCCGCGGAGCGTGCCCTTGAGCGTCTGCGAAAAGCCGTGAGCCGCGAAGACAGCTTCGATCCTTTTCACGATGTCATCCGGCCAGGCGCAGTGAATTTCGATCTGCGTCATGGCCAGCGATCACTCCATCGTCAGCAACACTTTCAGCACACCCGGTCTGCCCGCCAGGTTCATCGCTTCGACGCCCTGCTCTATTTTCATTCTTCTGTGAATCAGGCTCGCGACGTCGACTTGTTTTTCTGTCAGCGCGCGGATCGCTTCTTTGAACGCGCCGCAGCGGCTGCCGATGACCTGGATTTCGTCGATCACCAGCGGCGCGAGGTTCAAAGGCTTCCCCGCGGCAAAAGTGCTTTTCAACACGATGGTTCCGCGTGGGCGGACCATTTGCATTGCGAGTTCGAATCCGCCGGCGCTGCCGGTGCAATCGACGACGACATCCTGATCGTGCCGCGGTTGGATGTCCTCGAGCGGACGCGAGCGAATCGACCATTTTTCGCAGAGCGTGAGCTTTTCGGGATGTTTGCCGATCACGCGAACCGGGCAGCCGGCATTTCTCAAAACCTGAGCAACGAGTAGACCGAGTCGTCCGTCGCCCAAGACGGTGACCCACTTTCGCCCATCGAGCTTGATCTGCTTGAGGATCTGAAACGCCGCCGCGAGGGGTTCGACGAAGACGGCGGAGTCGTCATCGACTGTTTTCGGGACGACGTGCAGGTTCGACTCCGGCAGGCGCACGAAATCGGCGAAGGCGCCGTCGTGATTGAGGATGCCGAGCACTGTGCGGTTGCGGCAGTGCGTTGAGAGGCCGGAGAGACACAAATCGCACCGGCCGCAAACGATGTTGATCTCGCCGACGACGCGCTGGCCGACGAGATCTTTGTTTGGAGATGAGACGACTTCGCCGACGAACTCGTGGCCGAGCACGCCGTGGAAACCCATGTAGCCTTTGGTGATTTCGAGATCCGTGGAGCAGATGCCGGCCTGGCGGACTTTGATGAGCGTGTCGCCGTCGTCTGCGATGGGATCAGCGCGCCGCGCGTCGAACGAGAGAGTTTTGTCGAAGGTTAACGCGCGCATCGTGTTGACACGCCGCCCTTCGGGCGGCCGCTAAACGTCAGCTCATCCGAGCGGCTTGGCTGATCCGGAGATGTACTGCAGCCACGCATTTTGGTCGTAGTAGAGATCTTTTTTCGTCATCGCCTTGAGACTTCGTCGCGCCTGCCACGCGACGGAGAAATCGCGCTCGCCGACGATGTCGATCAGCACCTTCGCGATTTGAATCGTCCTGTAGTGACGCAGCGCGTCGACGGCGGCGATGCGAATATCACGATTTTCGGAGGTGTTGCTGGCGATTTTTACCAGCGCGGGAACGGCGCGCTCATCCGGAATATTCGCGAGCGCTTTGCACGCTTCGAGCCGAACCTGGTCG
This sequence comes from Phycisphaerae bacterium, assembly GCA_025924315.1. GTDB lineage: Bacteria > Planctomycetota > Phycisphaerae > Tepidisphaerales > Tepidisphaeraceae > JAICIO01. The sequence continues at coordinate 16,977 of JAICIO010000046.1, read as the reverse complement.
TTTTGATCGTCGAGCGAGCTGACAAAAACGTCAGTTGCGCCCGCGTCGCGAGAGCGGTTGAGCGCGCGAATGGCGGTGGCGCGGACAAGGTAATCGTTGTCGTATTTGGCGATCTGTTCGTAGCGCGTGGTGTATGGCGGTCGCTTGCCGTAGGGCCGCGAGACGAGGCGGTTGATCCCTTCGCGGCGCTCGTCGGGATAGTACTGGCTTTCCATGCGCTTGGCGGCTTTGAGGGCCGTGTCGCCGCTCACGCTGTCCATGATGCGCTGTGTGAAGTCACCCACCTTGCCGAAGCGCGATTCATCGCCGCTCGACTGGCAACCGGCGCATGCGGCGATGAGCACAACCGCGGCGATCGAAGAGAGGGACAATCTCATCCTTGAATTCACTAGATAGCCTTTCGCAGGTCCGGTTGGGGCGGAAGCGCGACGCGATAGAGTTCGTCGGGCGATACCCACTTGGGCGAATCGATTTCGTGTCCGATGAAGCGCGACGCGAGCACTTTGAATCGCGGCGAGTCATCGGTGACGAAGCAGCGGATCGATCCCCCGCCGACGCTGTCGCCGCGCAAAAGCCCGGCCGATCGCAATCGTCGCGCGACATCTTCAGCACACTGCTGACCCGAGTCAATCACCTTGACCTTCGCGCCGACAATCTTCTGAATGAGATTTTTGAGAATTGGATAATGCGTGCAGCCGAGGACGAGGACATCGATCTTGCGCTCGATGAGCGGCTCGAGATATTGCCGAAGCGCCAGCTTCACGAGCGGATCGTCCGTCCCGCGGCCCTCTTCGATGATCGGAACGATGAGCGGCGTCGGTCGCAGAAGCAACCGCGCGTGATGGCGACGCCGATGAATCGCGCGCTCGTAGGCTTTCGAGCGAACAGTCGCTTCGGTCGCGATGATGCCGATGGTCGGCACCTCTTTAGCGCCCGCGGCGGCAACGGCGGCCTTGGCGCCGGGCTCGATCACCCCGCTGATCGAAAGATCAGGAAATTCGGAACGGATCGCCGGCAGCGCCAGCGCCGTCGCGGTGTTGCACGCGATCACCACGTGCTTCGGATCGTGCGGACGCAGGTATGAGATGATCTGGCGGATGAACGTCGTAACCGTGGCGGCCGTCTTTGAACCGTACGGCAAGCGGGCCGTATCACCAAAGTAGAGAATGTCATCGTGCGGCAAAACTTCGCGAATCGCTTTCGCGACGGTCAGTCCGCCGAGACCACTGTCCAGAACGAGAATAGGAGAACCAGGCGACATCGAAATCTCTTCGCTTACTGTCAAAATGTGAGGCGACGCGAATTCACGAGCGCAACTGAGGCGCAGGCGTCCGCTTTTCTGAGTTATCGGACGTTTCTCTTGGTAAGCTTGACAATTAACGGGGATGGGACCAGACTCGCGCGACACGCTGGAGGCACACCATGAGTCAGTCACTCGAAGGAAAACGGATTCTGCTGGTCGACGACGATCAGGACATTCTCACGAGCATGCAGGCCGCGTTCGAAGGAACCGGCGCGACAGTGGACACCGCCAACAACGGCAACAAGGCGGTCGAACTGACGGAGAAAACCAATCCGGACCTCATCGTGCTCGACATGATGCTCCCCGGCCGCAGCGGATTCCTTGTGCTGGAGAAGCTTCAGCAGGAAAAGGTAAAAGCGAAGAAGCCGCGGAACAGTCCGCCGTTCGTCATTATGATCACGGGGAATCAGGGTGCGCGGCACAAGATGTTCGCGGAGAGCCTGGGCGTGAGCGAGTACTTCAATAAGCCGATCAAGCTGGACAAGATCCTGGCGAGTGCTGAGCGATTGTTGGGGGCGGCGCCGGCGGCGACGTGAGCGATTGAATCGGTCGGAAGAGAACGCGAGCAAGCTCGCGGCTAAACATTGAAACGAAAGAGCACGAAGCGGTGAGAACCACTTCGTGCTCTTTGTGTTTCCCTGCGAACCAATCCCTGCAGATCAAGCCAATCAAGCTGCGCGACGGCGTCGGGGACGACGCACGCCGAACAATCCCGCGGCCGCGCCCAGGAGCATCAGGCAACCCGGCTCGGGAACCGCGGTGAACGAGAGGTCGAGCGACTGCGATCCGCCACCGTTGTCCACGACCACCACGGTCGGCGAGCCGGCGAAGGTTCCGCTGAAGGTGAATAGGCCCGTGATGTCGCCCGCCGCCATACCCGTTCCGCCCGCGAAGGTCGCAATCACGTAGGTCTGATTGGCGCCGCCGACACCGGCGATGGGCGTAAGGTTCAAATCGAACTGACTGCCGGCGGTGTTGCTGACGAGGTTGGCAAGATTCAGCGCGCCCGAACCGCTGATCAAGTCGTTGACGCCGCCGCCAGTGGCGTTGTTGTCGGCATTGTATTCGAAGGCATAGCGGCCGTTCGGATCCCACGTCATCGCGCCGACATTGATCGTTCCGGGACTGTTGCCGGGAGCGATCACGCCACCCTGGCTGCCGGCGGTCGTCGAGCTGACGGTGATCGGCCCGCTGATCGAACCGGTGCCCGAAAGCGTGCCCCCGCTGCCGACCGCGCCAGAGCCGGTGACCGTCACGGCGCCGCTGCCCGTGGCGGAACCACTCGTGTTGTTGGCAACCAATCGGCCACCGGTGACCTGCGTTCCACCGGAGTAATTGTTGTTGCCGTTGTTAAGGTAAACCGTTCCGCCCAACTGAACGGTGAGTTTGCCGGTAGAGGTGATCTGGTCATTGATTGTCGTTAGACCAGCGCCGCTCTGGCTTTGGATCTTCAGCTCTGAGCCAAGGGTGAACAGCTGGGGGTTGCCGCCGGATCCGAGCGTGAGCGTTGTGTTCGCCAGCATGTTGTTGGTCAGGACGCGGCTGGTGCCGCCGAGGGTGATCGGCCCCGTGAGATTGAGGCTGTGAAGTTCAGAGGCGCTGTTTGCCACGAAGAATCCGCTGGTCATGGTGATCGCGTTGCCCACGGTGCGATCGCCCCCTACCGGATTAAGAACGGGCGGGGTGGCGTTTGCGTTGGTCGTGTTCATCGTAACCGCGCCGGTACCGAAAGGACCGGAAGTGAGCGAGCCCGGACTGCCCGCGGAGTCGATGCCGATCTGCACGATCCCGCCGGAAGTAACGCTTCCGCTGCCGATGGTCGTTCCGCCGCTGTACGTGTTGGCACCGTTCAATACCACTGCTTTGGTATCGAGGTTCTGAGGATTGATCGCGACGCTTCCAGCCGTCGCTCCATTTTGAATGACATCGTTGACGACGATCGGGCCGGAGATCGCAGCGATATTCAGGTTTCCGCCGGAGGCAATCGTGATCGTGCTCGCCGCAGCCGGCGCTCCGAGAATCAAGCTGCCGTCGGCAAAGTTGCTCAGGCCGCCGCTCGTGAACCCATTTGAAATGAACTTACCCGAAGCGGACTCGATGATCGGGCCGGCGAAGGTCAGGCTGAACGTTTCGCCTGAAAAGTTATCCATGGCGAATCCGGTGCTCATGGAGACAGCATTCGAGACAAATTGGTTGGTCCCCGTCGGGATAAGGTGCTGATTGGTTCCGTTGTTGACGGTGAGCGTGCCAGTTCCAAAGGGCCCTGCCGTAAACGATGGACCGGGAAGTGCGTTGGAACTCACCAGCAGCGGGATAGTCGTTCCGGCGCCCGACAAAGTCGTTCCGCCCGTATAGGTGCTTTGCGAGTTGATGATCGTCGTTCCCTGCCCGTTCATGGTGACGTCGCCGCTTCCGGTGGGTGCTGCTCCGGCATCTTGGATGACGTCATTGATTTGGCTTGTCGCGCCACTGGCCGACGTGATCGTCAGCGTTTTGCCAACTCCGTCGCCGCCATTGGAAACAGGATTCCCGGCGGTGATAGTCGAGGGCGAGCCAGCTGAACCATATTGGACGCTTCCGGCCGTCAGGACGTTGTTCAGCGTACGTCCTCCGATGAGCTCGATCGGACCGGTGAGTACGAATCCGTTGGTTCCGACGAAGTTCAATCCCCCTCCCAGATCAAGGGCGTTGGCGATCGTGCGCGGCCCACCTGTCGCAACGAAATTCGGAGACGTGCCAGAGGTCCCGATTACAGTGGTCACTTTGCCCGAGCCGAACGCGCTGTCATTTGCAAGCTGCAAAGTGCCCGCTGTGGCGGTCGTGGCATTGATCGAAAGCGTCGTCCCGCCGGTGTAAGAATTGGTGCCGTTGAGCGCGATCGTCGATCCGAGGATTGGAGCGCTGAGAATCACGCTTGTCGGCTGCGCCCCATTATCAACGATGTTGCCGTTGATTGTGGCGGTACCGGCGCCCGCCATCACGAACGTAAGGGCGTTACCGGTGATGTTGCTCCCGCTGGAACCGATCGCGCCGGCGCCCGGTTGGAAGTAGACCATTCCTTCTGTGTTTCCGAAGGTGATATTTCCGCCCGTAACCGAGCCACCACTGTTCAAGATGAGACCACTGCCCAGCGAGAGTGTGCTGCCGCTGAGGTTGATCGCGCCGTTGGTCTTTAGGGCATAAGCGGTTCCACCGGCGGATGCACCACTGGATTGAACGACGTCGTTCGCGCCGGAGGTCGTGATATCGCTTGACGTATAGGTTGCAGTCTGGAGACCATTCGCGCCATAGCCCACAAAATCGAGCGCACCGGTCCCCGCTGCACTTTGCACGATCCAGGCAGGAAGAATGCCGTTCGTCAGCAGACTGTTGCCGTTCGTAAAGGTGACGTCTTCGCCGTTGCCGAGCGTGTTGTTTTGCGCGGTGACAATCAGCGCGCCGCCCTGTCCGCTGCGCGACAAGTTACCTGCGGCAAGCGTGGTAACCGATCCGCCGCTGAGGCCTGCACTGTTGTCGATGATCAGTTGTTCGGTGCCAATCGAGCTTTGCGATGTGCCGGCGGCGGTGAAGTCGCCCACCGTCGTCGTTGTCGTTGCAGCGATTCCGTTCAGCCGAAGGACCGCTGTGTTAAGAAGAACCGTGCCGCTCGAAAATGGTGAGCCGCTGGTTTGCGCGATCCCCACAAGCGTTCCACCGCCGCTGACGGTCAGGCCACTGGAGAAAGTGTTTGCGCCGCTGAGGATAACCGTTCCCAAACCGATCTTGTTGAATCCGGTCGTACCGCCACCCGCAATCGCTGCGGCGATGGTTCCAGTATTGCCGCTGCCAACGTTGACGTTACCGGCGAACCAGTTGAGCGTACCGCCGTTGATCGTCACGCCAGTGACGTTGAAGTTGATGCCGTTGGTTGTGACGCCGCTGGGATCGATCGTGACCGTTCCGGCCGCCGTGCTGAAGTTGGCGCGTTCGCTCCCATCGCTTAGCCAGGTGTGATCCGGGGGGTTGGTGGTGGAGGTCGAACCCCAGTTTTGCACACCGGTTTTCCAATTACCGGTTCCGCCACTCGGTGACTGGAAAAAGTAACCGGTCTGCGCAAAAACCGACGGGCTCAAGATTGACGCAATGAAAACGATGCCGAAGGTACGGATTCCCCAATGGTGAAACGAACGCATTTTTTCCTCTCCTAAGACCCGCCTGATCGATTGCATGCGCGTACGAACGTTGTGAGATCAAGGGCGCGCGCACGCAGTATCGGAAGGTAATCTAACCACGCAACTTAAATTCTGCGCCGCCGAAATGCGTAAATAACGTTTACGATTTGCGTCAGGCACCTAAGATATCCTGGCGTTTCGATCCCGGAGCATATTCTGTCGAACGCATAATCCGTTTACGAACAAAGACATAGGTGAAGCCCGGGTCTTCCCAAGGGGGCCGATTCATCGAAGAATTTCATTGCGATCGATAGTAACCGTTGTACAATTATGCCGCTTCACGGGTCCGCCGATCCGCCGGGGATCCAATTCTTAAAGCCAAATCTTAGCGGCGTAGTGGAGAGAGAAAATGCAACTCAGCCGTTTGTCTTCGCGCGCGATCTTCGCGGCCGCCACCCTTGCCGTCGCCTCGCCATCCGTCTTGGCGCAAACCGCTACTTGGAACGGTACCGTCGACAGCAACTGGACTACTCAAGGGAACTGGGACACGAACTCGGTCCCCGTCTCGGGTCAGACCGCACTTTTTAATAATGCGGGGAACGGCAATACGACCATCAGCCTGAGCGGCGCGGCCCAACCGATCGGCTCGATCTTCTTCGATGCCGCGGCTGCGCCCTATGTCCTGGGCAATTCTCCAGCCGGCGATGTATTTAACTTCGATGCCGCGGGCCAGCTCGCGATGAACTCTGGCGTGACCGCGAACGAAGAGGTGGGCGCGAGCATCACGAACGCAGGCGCGTTTACGGTCACGAATTCGACCACGAACTCTCCGACAAGTCCCATCCTGACAATTGGAGATTCAGCTTCTCCGGGAACCTTGACGCTATCCTCCGCCGCGGGACAAACATTCACGATTGCCGGTCCGGGCCGCATCGTGTTCAATCATGCGATCCAGGATTCCAGCGGTGTGCCTACGGCAATGGCGATCACGAGCACCGGCAGTGTGATCTTCAACGGCGCCATCACCAGCAATGGCAACACGACGATCAGCGGTGCCGGCGCGAAGGTGATGTACAACGCCACAGCGACCGGAAGCGGCACCCTTTCCATTACTCCGGCCAGTGCCTCAACAGTCGTAACCATCAACGCAGCGCGCGGCGGCACGGGAGGCCTCGACCTTGGAGGGACCTATACGGGCAGTCTGCTCCTCAACGCGCAGAGCACTTATTCCGCTGGAACGACGCTGAACGGACCTGCCGCGCAGGTTCAGTTGCTTGTGGACTCAACCAGCGTCAGTGGGAACATCGTGTCGGGTCCCCTTGGAACGGGCACCATCAACTTCATCGGTTCCACGCCGAGCAAGCTCGTGCCGATCGGGGGGGATCGCACACTCGCGAATCCTATTTTCTGGACAAATGGCATGTTCGCGGAGACGAATGCCACCGCCGATCCCACCCCGCGAAGTTTGACGCTGAGCGGGCCGATCTTTTTTGGAACCACAGGGCGAACGAGCACGAATAACATTGTCGGCGCGTCGCTCATCTTTGGCGATCCGAATAACCCTTCAACGATGAACCTCGGCGCGTCGATGACGTTCTCCACGAACGTCGCGAATGGCGGCCAAAGCACGATCATCAACGACGTCGTCAAAAATAACCCTGCTGGCGGTACGGGTGCGCTGGCCGCGCAAAACCGCTGCGTGCTGATTCTTAACGCCGCGAATCTATACACCGGGACAACAACAGCCACCGGGACTGCGGCAAATGGTTACGGCACGATTTTTGTGAATAACACGACCGGATCCGGTACCGGAACAGGCGCCGTCACCATTCGAGGAGTCAATGCCGGCGTCGGTCTTGGCGGCACCCTCGGCGGATCGGGAACCATCAGCGGCACGGTCAACGTCAGTCCGACCGCTTCTGGTCAGCAGGGCGGAAACTTGTCGCCCGGCAGCAGCGGCGTAAACAGTCCAGGTACGCTTACGACTGGACAAATGACTTGGAATCCAGTTGGCCGCTATATCTTCGATTATAATGCGAGCAACAACGCCACCGGCGGCGGCGTGAACGACCTCGTTCGAAACACCGGGACTGGCAAGCTGGTACTGACCACCCTCACCACGAGCGCCAAGTTCGACCTCAACCTCAACCCACTCCCGACGGGATCGCCCACCGGTACTCCCGCGACGTATGTCATTGCCAGTTATGCGGGTGGCGTCACTCCGCCCACGGGTTTCTCAGGAACTGATCTCACTCCGTATTTCAGCTTCAGTGGTATCTACGACACCAGCGTGGCCCCAACGGTAACGCTCAACGGAAACGACATCGACATCAACTTCGTTCCCGTCCCGGAGCCAACCACCCTGCTGCTCGCCTCGCTTGGCGCGATCGGCCTCGCGATTCGCCCGCGACGCCGTCGCTTCGCGTAACAATCGTTGACAGCGGAAACAGAACGCTCGAGGGTCTTTCGGCCCTCGAGCTTCTTTTTTTGATGCACATCGCATCTCGAATCGCTTGCGTCTCGCCACGAGCGTCGATAGGTTCGACGGGCGTTGTAACGAAAAGGGGCTGATGGAACTTCCGCTCGCGCAGCGCGCCGATCCGACGCTTGAATATCAGCTCGTCCCGCCGGAGGCTTCGCAGGATCGGTTCATCGTCTTCGCGGCTCGCGTCCTGGCGCTGGCCGCCATCGCCGCGGCGCTCTATCCGCTCACGCTCGCAACCATGAGGCTGCTCGGCATTCGCGAGAACTACTACGGATTTACGACGGTTTATACGGCGTATGGACGTCCGCAATCGGGACTGGTGCTGGCGTTCTCAGCCCTCGGCTGGCTGAATGGCGCCGCCGCCGCGATCGTGGTGATCACCGCCGTCGGCACGTTCGTTCGTCGCAACGCCATGCGCATAGGTCTCGCGTCTTCGCTCTGCATGCTCGGGCTCGGGTTGCTCTTCGAGGCGATCCTGCGAAATTGGGGACTGCTTCAGCTCCTGTCATCCAGGAACCCGCGCGCTCATTTACTGGAAGTCGCCTTAACGGTCCTTCCGAGCTTCGCCCCGCTGATCTTCCCGCTCGCCGGCGGCGCGATCCTCTGGCATCGCGCGTTCCGGCGAATCGGCTTTACAGAATCCGACCTGCTGCCTGGCGGCGCGCAAGCGCTTTGCTTCATCGGCATTGTCATCGCCGGACTCGGGCTGATCTTTCGACCGCTCGCGCTGCTATCGATGCTCGGCGCCGCGTCGACCGAACGCGCACCGCTTGGGTTGCCTCTTTTGGCCCATTCCGATTCCCTGATTGGCGTCTGGCATGTCCTCACACGCATCGCCCTTTTCGGCTGCAGCATAGCGCTGCTCGTCGGCTGTGTGATGCTGACGCGCGGAAACGTCCGCGGACGGAAACTGCTCCTGCGCCAAGCCGTCGTCGCCATCGTCATTAACACCGTCGAAGCGGTCCTGATCGTCATGATGATGTATCAGGTCTCCGACATGCTCGTTGCGATCAGCGGATCAGTTCAGCACCTCGTCTTTATCCTGCCGGGACTCGCGCTCGACGTCGCCTTGTACGCTTATTTCTCACGCCCGCAGGCCGAAAAAGCCCTTCTCGCCCACTCGCAACCCGGCTTATGGCGTTGACTTGCCATTTTCCCGCATCGCGCGTATCTTTCTGGACCTTCCGGCGCGCCGTGCGCCGGCCCCTCACTGGTTTGACCAGCCATCAGGTTCCGCAAATTCGCGAAACTCGAGGCTTGGTGACATGGAGCCGTAATGTCCATTACCGCCGAAGCGAAGACGAAACTCGTCTCTGATTACAAGATTCACGATAAAGACACCGGTTCGCCGGAAGTGCAGATCGCGATTCTGACCACGCGCATCAACGAGCTGACCGAGCACCTCCGCACGCACAAGAAGGATCACTCCTCGCGTCGCGGACTGCTGAAGATGGTCAGCAAGCGCAACCATCTGCTCAAGTACCTCACGCGCACCGACCGCACGCGATACCAGCAGATCATCGGGCGACTTGGTCTGCGTAAATAACCTGATCCAAAAGCAGGGCACGACGATTCGTGCCCTGCTGTGTTTTTCGGTCCGACATCGCGCAACTTGGCCCCTGCCCGGAGCCGACCCTGCCGTGTCGAGGCTTTTTTGTGAGGAGCGGCAGATTCAGAAATTGTTCATTGTTCATTGTTCTTTGTTCATTCCATCCAAAATGAACACTGAACAATCAACAATGAACAATTCCTGCCCTCAATCTCCGGGCGATCAAGGAACATTCCCCAATGCAAGCAATCAAGGTTGAACGCCAGATCGGCGGTCGCACTCTCGCTATTGAAACCGGAACCTACGCGAAGCTCGCCGACGGCGCGGTCACGGTTCGTTACGGCGACTCGGTCGTCTTCGGCGCGGTCGTTCGCGCCAATCCGCGCGAAGGCATCGACTTCTTCCCGCTCCAGGTGGACTATCGCGAGCGCCGCGCCGCTGCGGGCAAGTTCCCCGGCGGATTCATGAAGCGCGAAGGCCGCCCCACCACCAAGGAAATCCTCACCGCGCGTCTCATCGATCGCCCGCTCCGTCCGCTCTTTCCCAAGGGCTTCATGGACGAAGTGCAGGTCCATCTGAACGTGCTCGCGTTCGATGGTGAAAACGATCCGGATATTTTTGCGGGCGTTGCAGCCTCCGCGGCCGTCGCGATCTCCGATATTCCGTTCCTCACACCGATCGCACATGTGCGCATCGGCCGAGTGAACGGCGAACTCGTCATCAACCCGACCGTTCAGCAACTCGAGTACACCGACTTCGACCTCGTCATCGCCGGCACCAAGCACTATGTGAACATGATCGAGCTTGGCGGACGTGAAATCGGTGAAGATGAAGTCGCCGACGCGATCGAGTTCGGACACAAGGTCATCATCGAAGTCGTCGGGATGATCGAAGAGCTGCAGAGCAAAGCCGGCCGCGAAAAGGTCGGCGATGTGAAGCTGCCCGATCCCGGCTTCGTCGATTCGATCCGCGCTCGCGTGACCGACAAGATTCGCGAAGTGAAGGGCAAGGCCGGCAAGTCCGATCGCTCCGACGCGGTCAAGCAGATCCTCGACGAACTGGTCAAGGAAATGGCCCCGCCTGTCACCGATCCGAACGCGTCGTACATGGCGATCCTTCAGCAGAAGGAAGAAGCGAAGAAGATTCGCAGCGTGTTCTCAGAAGTTGAAGAACAGGTCACGCGCGAAGCGATTCTCGCCGGCGTGCGTCCGGACGGCCGAAACTACGAACAGATCCGTCCGATCAGCTGCGAAGTCGGCGTACTCCCCCGCGTGCACGGCTCATCCGTGTTCAGTCGCGGTGAAACGCAGGCGATGTGCACCGTCACCCTCGGCACGAGCTCTGACGAACAGCTCGTCGATGGGCTCATCGAAGAGTACAGCCAGAAGTTCATGCTGCACTACAACTTCCCGAGCTACAGCGTCGGTGAAGTGCGACCGATCCGTGGGCCGGGTCGTCGCGAAATCGGCCACGGCGCTCTCGCCGAGCGCAGCCTCATCGCGGTGCTCCCGGGCGTCGATCAGTTCCCGTACACGGTGAAAGTGATCAGCGACATCCTCGAATCGAACGGCTCATCATCGATGGCGTCGAGCTGCGGCGGATGTCTGGCGCTCATGGATGCCGGCGTGCCGATCACGAAGATGGTCGCGGGCATTTCGGTCGGGCTCGTGCAGGAAGGCGAGAAGTACGAGTTGCTCACCGACATCATCGGCGAAGAAGATCACTTCGGTGACATGGACTTCAAAGTCTGCGGAACGCGCGATGGCATCACTGCCATCCAGCTCGACATCAAGACCGAAGGCATCACGCACAAGATCATTCGCGACACGCTGCATCGTGCGAAGTCGGCACGCAACGTGATTCTCGACAAGATGGCGGCGACGCTTCCAGAGCCGCGCAAGGAAATCAGCAAGTACGCTCCGCGGCTGCTCACGATCAAGATCGATCCGGAAAAGATCGGCAAGATCATCGGCCCGGGCGGAAAGAACATCAAAGCCCTGCAGGCCGATACCGGCGCGAACGTCGACATCGAGGACGACGGCACGGTGTACATCAGCGCCGTCGATGGCGCCGCGGCGGAGAAGTGCCGCGACATTATCGAAGCGATGACGGCCGAGGTAAAGATCGGGAAGATCTACACCGGCCGTGTTGTGTCGATCAAGGACTTCGGCGCGTTCGTCGAGATCGCACCGGAAACCGACGGCCTGTGCCACGTTTCGGAACTGTCCGATCGTTACGTCGAGCGCGTCACCGATTTCGTCAACATGGGCGATGAGGTGAAGGTGAAAGTGATCCTGATCGACGATCAGGGCCGCATCAAGCTGAGCCGCAAGGCCGCGATGAAAGAACTCGGCGAAGTGGATCCGGAGCCGGCCAACGTCCCGGGCGGTGAAGGCGATGAAGGCGGCGAAGGCCATCGCGACGACCGTGGCCCGCGCCGAGACGGCGGTGGACACCGTGGTGGACATCGCGGCGGCCCCGGTGGCGGCGGGCGCGGCGGCGACCGCGGCGACCGCCCGCGCGGCCCGCGCCGCGACGATCGGTAAGTCGTTAGCCCAAAAACGCGAAATCGCAAGCGACTCTGCCGCGCAAACGCGCGTTCGAACGTCGCTTGCGATTTTGCGTTCTTTTATAGGATTCCGAAACTCACGATTCTTCCTCGCGCGCACTGTTCGCGCGATCCCACCACCGCTTCAGCCACATCCCCTGCACGAGCGAGCCGACCCGCATCGGATGGATCACCTCGCACAGTGCCGTCCCCTTCTCCCCGCGCGCGACCGCGTCATACACCACCCACGCACTCGCCGCATTCGCACCCAGCACCCGCGGATTCGAGAGATCGAGCTGATCCGAAAACGTCACGCGCGGCGGCGCGCCGATGACGAGCGGGGTCGCTCGCCATTCGATCTTCATTTCCCCCGCGTCGAGATTTCGTTCGCTGCTGACATCGAGCTGAATTAGCTCGCCGCGCGTCATCGGCGGCGATTCTTCCTCCATCACCTCAAATACTAGCGCGCGATCCGGAAGCAGCACGCGTCCATACATCACACGTGACAGGCACTCGCTCATCGGAGACAGACCGAGATCGTGATCGAACAGCCCGCGCCCTTCGAATTGAAGATCGAGCGGCACGGAGCGCGCCCCGTACACATGTATGGCTCCGCTTACCTGACAGATCGAACGCGAGACCTGGTACTGGCTGTACTCACTCGCGTCCGCAAGCGGATCGAGCGACTCTGCCTCGGAGTTTGCGTCTGATGGTGTGAAGACAAACTCTGCGTTGAGGGTCTGCTGATCGAGAAGCGTCGGCCCCGACGAAGCGACCTCGAACGGTGCACCGCGCAGCTGAAGCCGGATCGCGCCATTCTCCCCCGTTGTCATCGAATTCGGATCGAAATCGCCTGCCAGCCTGAACAGTCGCGCAATCGGTTTCGTCGTATCGAATAAAGAAAACGTCACGGCGCGAAACTGCTGTGGCAGCGGCGGCGCGACACGCGTCGGCCGGCGAAGGTAGTGCTGGTATCGCCGCAGATACGTGGGATGAAATGGAAACCCTTCGTAGAAATCGATCGCGAGACGATACGAGCCGGAAGCGTCTTCGGCGTCAAAGTGCCACCGCTCGAACCCACCCGGCGCGAGAACATTATGCGACGCATTCGGCTGCGGCAGACGAGTGAAGAGTGCGAGTGTCGCCATCGATGGATCTTACAGAAATGTCGGCAGCGGTTTACCCGCGCGTCGTCGCGCGAGCCGCCACGCAGTCACAACATCGCGCATCGATACGCCCGCGGTCGGTGAACGTGTCAACTTGAGCCGCGACCAGCTCATCACAATCACGAGCGAAACCATCATGCGCGACCCATCGTCACCCAGCCACGCGATCCTTTCGGCGGCGCGACGATAAAACGAACGTGCTCGGGCGGATTGGAAGCTCATGAGGCGCTTCAGCGATTCGCCTCCGGTGGCGAGATCCGCTTCGGCGCACCGGCATTCTGCCAGATCGGCCAGCGGAAAGTAAATCCGCCCGCGACGCCAGTGCGATTCATAATTCGAAACGACTCGCGTGAGGGCCAGCGCGGTCGCGAGCTCGTTCGCGAAGCGAGGTCCATCGCTGTGTGACACGCCAAGCACGCACGCGATCATGCGGCACATCGCGCCATACGTTCGGTGAACGTGCCGCTCGAGCGACGACCACGTCGCATACCGCAACACGCGCCCGTCGTTTCGCACGCCGTCGCCGAACTCGTTCAGCAGCTCGATCGGCACCTCATAACTCGATACGACCGACTCCATCGCGATCAGGATGAGGCGATCTCGTGAGATCGGCGAGGATCGATCGATTTTTCCACTGTAGATTTCTTCGACACGAAGGCGATACATCGCAAGCAGCGGGTCATCCGGTCCGCAGCAGACGCCGCTCACGGTTGGATCGCAGTCTTCGCTCCGCAGCGCATCCGACGTGAGCAGACAAAATGCGACGAGCGCGCGAACGGCATCGCGTTTTCGTTTTGGCAGGAACGAGGTTGCGAAATGCGTCTGCGGCGCGCGGGTCCGGCAGAATTTTCCCACCGCGCTGAACGCGTCTTCGGGCGAAACGAGGCTCGGCGCTGAATGAATCACAACAACGTCCCATGCAGAACGATCATCGCGACGGAGAAGTAGATGATCAGCCCCGTGACATCGACCAGTGTCGCCACGAACGGGGCCGATGACGTCGCGGGATCGAAGCCGACTCGTCGCAAGATGAACGGCAGCATCGACCCTGCGAGCGAACCCCACGTCACGACACCAATCAGCGCGAAGAATACGGTCGTGCCGATCAGGAACCAGTGCCGGCCATACGCCGTCGGGCGCTCGTGAGTCCGCACCATCGTCGCCACGTCCTGCGGAAGATCCGCCCCTTGCGGAACGAGCATGCCCTTGTTGATCTGCGCGCCCGCGGGGATCGTGAACGTTGGAATCTGCGTGTCGCGCGAGAGCTCGGTGTCGGCTGTCACCATGCGCAGTCCATCCGGGATGCGCTGTTCATCCTGCGCGCCATGCGTCTGAAAGAATCCACCGATACCAGGCACCGTCGACAACCCCTGCCATGCCGCAATGCGACAGAGGCCGATCGCGCCGAGAAAGATTCCCAGCGCCAATCCCGTGCGCAGCTCGCGGCCGAACACGCGCCACCAATCGCGCAATCTCATCTCTTTCAGCGCCAGCGCGCGAATGATGATCGAGGTGCCCTGCGATCCCGAATTCCCGCCGGAGCTGATAATCAGCGGCACGAACAGCGCCACCACCGCCGCGCGCTCGATCGCGCTTTCGAAATAGCCCATCGCTGTTGCCGTCAGCATTTCGCCGAGGAACAGGATCGCCAGCCATCCGCCGCGCTTTTTCACCATGTCCCAGAAGCTTACGGTGAAATACGGTTCGTCGAGCGCTTCGCTGCCACCCAGTTTTTGAATCTCCTGGGTCGCGCGTCGCTCCGCGAATTCGAGCACGTCGTCATGCGTGATGATGCCGAGCAAATGCCGATCGTTGTCCACCACCGGCAACGCCGCGCGATCGTACTGCTCGAACATCCGCACGACTTCGCCAGCCGAGTCCGATGCATTCACCGACACGACCGGCCGATCTTCGATATCGCCGACCATCGTGTCCGGATTCGCGAGCACGAGCGACCCGAGCCGCAAATCTTCCAACAACTGCCCCTTCTCGTTCACGACATACAGAATGCTGAGCGTTTCCTTCCCACGCCCCATTCGCCGGATGAGATCGAGCGCCTCCGACGCCGGAATATCCGGCGGAAGCGCCACGTACTCCGGCGTCATGTAACGCCCCACCGTCCCCTTCGGGTATCCCAGCAGCTCGCGCGCCGACTTCAATTCCTCCGGCGACAACGTATCCAGCAGCTGACGCGTCACCTCCGCCGGGAGCGTGTCGAAGAGCCGCTGCCGGTCGTCCGGGTTCATCTCATCGAGAATCGTCTTGACCGTCGCGCTCGACAGCGATTTGAGCAGATCCCGCTGCACATCTCGCGGCAGATACTCAAACACATCCGCCGCCTTCTCCCGCGGCAGCACGCGGAAGATGATCCCCTCACTTTCCGGCGGAAGATCAATAATCAGCTCCGCGATGTCGGAAGGATCCAATTCCGACAGCGCGTCGCGCAATCCCTCCCAATCTTTGGCCGCGATGATCTCTTCGAAGTCCGCTTGAAGAAGTGTTCCAATCATTCGACCGCAATTCTAGATCGGCGCGTATGGAATGAAATAGCAAACGCTAGTTTCCGCCCCACTGGGGAGAGGTGGGGAGAGGGGCGAGCGGCCGGAAGCGCCAGATGTGACCAATCCGTCAGCTCCACCATCGCGACCGGAGTGGGCATCCGCGCCGACGTTGCGGCATGGCGTCGCACATCGGGCGATGATCTCCATTCCGACACTGGACCTTGGTGTGATCTGCCATTGCCGTGGGAAATCCTAGGCGGCGAGCCGTGTCCGCGCTCTCGCGTGATCGAGGTGTGTGCGAAGTGGATGGTTGATCCTGTGAAAGCCGGTTGGGTCGCGCCGCCGCCGGAGAGAAACGTGGCGGAGTTCACTCCGACACCGGAACTCGTGCATGGAGTGCACGTCGCAAGCCCGCACCTCGCCGCCCCCCTGCGCAAGGTCGGCGTTTTTTCTGGCAAGTCCGCGACGTGGCGCATATCTTCATAATGATGCTGGGATAGCTCAGTGGTAGAGCGTCCGGCTCTGTAACCGGATGGACGCAGGGTCGAGCCCTGCTCCCAGCTTTGCGGGGAGCCCTTCTCCGCTTCGGCTTCGCTCGCGACCTTCCCCGTGCGACGTGATGGGAATCCTCGACGGATCACGCCATACTCAACCTGATCGTTCGCATTCCTGGACAACGTCGGCGAGTCTCTCGTTAGGGATTTCGTGAGGGGCTGCCCGCGGG
The DNA here is from genome assembly GCA_025924315.1 of Phycisphaerae bacterium. Classification (GTDB taxonomy): domain Bacteria; phylum Planctomycetota; class Phycisphaerae; order Tepidisphaerales; family Tepidisphaeraceae; genus JAICIO01. The sequence goes on along the minus strand of JAICIO010000046.1, from coordinate 550 downwards.
TGAGGTTCGAATCATGGGCGATTACGAATACGCGGCGTTGTGTGATCAATGAGGGTGATGAGATCATGCAGCCTATGAAAAACCTCAAAGTGCTCTTCATCGCGGGTTTTGGGCCGATTGTTCGCGATGGCGCGGGGAGCCGGCAACTTTACGAGAACGTACTTGGGATTGCGTTCAAGGAGGAGACCGGTGGGTATCTTCATACGGAGGCTCTGAAGGGCGCCAATTCGTTTGCGTTATGGCCGCTGTCGCACGCGGCGCAGTCGTGCTTTGGAAAGGATCAGTGGCCGGACGAGATTCCGGCGCCGCAATCGTGGCTGGAGTTTGATGTCGAGAACGTGGAAGAGTCGACGGCGGAGCTAGAGGCGCGGGGGTATCGGATGCTGCTCAAGAACAAGACCGAGCCGTGGGGACAGACCGTGAGCCGATTCCTCAGTCCTGAAGGAATTTTAGTGGGGGTGACGCATACGCCGTCGATGCGGGAGAAGCATTAACCGCGACCGCACCTGAATCCCTGCGAAACCGCAAGCGGCTCCGGCGCCGATTAAGC
>JAICIO010000045.1 GCA_025924315.1 Phycisphaerae bacterium | reverse complement strand
TTCAGCGCCGTGTGCCTGATCGCCAGCCGACTCTGGCAACAAGGAAAAAAACAGGCTCTGCACCACACGCCGTGCTATCACAAACGCGAAGCCACCTTCGCCGACGCCTTGTACGCCGTGCGTCGAAGCCTGTGGGACAGTTGCCTGCTGCGAACCGTGCTCCGCCAAGCCCCCCGAACCAGATTAACCGCCTCCGCCAAACGCAAGCTCATCACGTATCTGGCCGAGGCAGCGTGAGACAAAAGTGCAGAAGTCGAGGTCAACCACTTGAGCCTCCTTTCCACGTGCTCACGACTCGGCTGAGCTCGTCGAAGTCCGGAGGTGACCACGTCGCCATTCCTGTACCAGAAAATCTCGCATATTTCCGCGGAAAAATGCGAATTATCCGATCGTCAGGTCCTTGAGATAATCCTCCAGCTGCTTGCGTTGTTCGTCGCGTTTCTGCATCAGGTCGTCGCGATCGCTTTGGGACTTTTCGATCTGGCTTTCCTGGTCGTTCAGTTTGCCGAGCAGGCGGTTGTAGTACTGGCTGCTCTTGTCGACCGTCTTCATGTTCTCGCGGATGCGGGCCTGCTGGTCGGTGATCTGCTTGAGTTTTTCGTTCTGCTCGTTGATCTGCCGTTCGAAGTCGGCCAGCCCCTGGCGATATTGAATCGCTTTCAGCAGCGCGTCGCGCACCGGTTGCGGGATATGACCTTCCTGCTGATAGACGACCAGCGCGTTGAGATCGCCGGGAAGGATGGCGAGCGATTCGCCCTCGATCAGTTCCTCCTTCACCGTTAAGCTGCTCTTTTCGCCGGCGGGGACTTTGCCTTTGAAGCGATAGAGTGAATCGGTCGTTTCGAGCGGCTTGGCGGGCTCGAGCAGCGTCCACCCGGCTTCGCGCGGATGCTCGATCACGAGCGTCTTTTCCTTTTCGGATTTATTCTCGGCAACATAATCGTTAGATCGGACGTGCTTACGCTGAACGAGCAGCGTGCCCTTGACGATCTTCGCACTTTCGACGGCGTTGTCCTCTTTGGCGTGAATCGAATCGACGAGCATCTGCAGATCGACGCCATAGCTGATGAATCGCTCCTGCCCCGGCGGAAGATCGTTGATGCGTGCGTCGCCGGCGTATCCATTGCCGTCGATCACCGTGATCGGCCCCTGCAGAAGGTGATGGCCGGTGCTGTTTTTTAATCGTGCACCATTGAGCGGATTGCGCGGCAGCACGCCCGGGTTGTAGATCGAGAGGCGCTCGATCTCGACGTTGTCGGTGATGATCGGAATCATCGCGGATTTTTGTCGCGGGAGAGAAACGTTGCCGACGGTGTATTCGAAGAGTTCGCCGAGTTGCGAAGCAGACGCGAGCGCCGCGACGGACGCCGTGGCGTCCATCGGCTCATCCGCAGTCTCTGCAGCCGGCGTCGCGGCCGCCGCGGGGGCGTTGGCTCCGCCGAACAATTGCTGTCCCCCGCTGCCGCCTCCTTTCCCGGAGACCTGCGCCGCGCTTTGAAGGTTGAACGTCGCCACCTTCTTAGCTCGGTCGGGCATCATCCCGCCCTCGTACGTCTGCGGCGTGAGGCTCGCATACAGTTGCGGCTGGACCACGGGCCGCGGCATGTAGAGCGGCTGGTAAAGATTCTGGATGAACGAGATCGGTCGCCCACTCACGAGCGACAGCTGCACGTTGTTCCAGTCGTTGTCGGTTTGATTTTCGACGATCGCCCACCCCTGCAATTTCCCATCCTGCATCGCGGGTTGGGTGGTGGCATCGTTCGACGGTTGCGACGAAGCCGCCGCGCCGGCGCCGCTCAGGATCAACCGGTAACTCGTCTTCCAGATCGGCGCTTCGACGACGTAACCGATCCGCACGTGGCGTTCGCCCTGGCCGGAAAAGTTGATCGCAACCGGCTTCTTGTCCTGATCGCGCGACTGCGCCAGGGCCGCGAGCGCCTTGTGCAGCTCCGCCTGGAGCTGAGCGTCCTCCAGTTCAATGTTCTCCACGTCGTCAAGCTTCACCGCCCGGATCGTGCCACCGGTCAGGATGTTGATCACCGCAACCTCCGCGAGCTGCGGATGATCCTTGTCGCCGATGGGGCGTTGCTTCTTCTCGACGCCCAGAATTGTTCCGGCGACGGGCGAGGCGTCCACGGTGATCTTCACGTTTGCGCCGCGCAGCTGGTTCAAGAGATCGCCGAGGCTCGGGTTGGACGTAATATCGACCTGGAAGCTCTTGAGCGTTTTGGCGATCGGATCCTGCGAGGGGTAGGTGATCGTCGTGATCTTTCCGCCGTCCATGTCCTGCAGGATGAGGCTCTTGAGGATGTCGTTGATCTGCTGCGTCTTGAACTGCAGCTGCGTGCTGCCGTCGCCGTTGACCGTGCCGAAATGTTCGAAATAACCCACGCCGCTCGAAAACAGCACGACGGCTTTCACCGGCACATCCGCCTGCTTACTCGCCGGCTGCGTCGCCTGCGCGAGTGACACCTGCGTCCACCCCATCACACACAATGCCAAGATCATCGCACGTCGCATCGGATCTCCTGTTGAGTTGAGACGCATTGTACAAGCGAGCACTTTGGACGCGGGAATTCATCCAAAGTTCAACAAAAGCGAAAGAGTTAGCCACAGAGCACACAGAGAGCACAGAGAAGTGAGCAGAGCCGCTTCCTTGTTCTCCTTTGTGCTCTCTGTGTGCTCTGTGGCAAATGATCTCCCCAGCAGTTACTAAAGAATTAAAAATGCGCTTGCACTTCGATAAGCGGTTGCTACTTTCTAATAAATTAGAAGCTGCTGGAGACTCTCATGGCTCGACCGGCTGCGAAACATCCCACCGAACTGGAACTGCAGATCCTCCACATCCTGTGGACGATCGGCCCCGCGAACGGACGGCAGGTGCAAACGGAGCTCGCGAAGTCGCAATCGCGCGAGCTCGCGTACACCTCTGTCGTCACCATCCTCAACATCATGACGCGGAAGCGTTATCTCAAGCGCCGCAAGGGCGAGGGCGGGAGCTTCATCTACACCGCTGTTGTGAATGAGAAGACGAACGCGGGGCGAATGCTGCGCGATCTCGTCGATCGGGTGTTTCATGGATCGGCCAGCGCGCTGCTGCTCAAGCTGCTCGAGGACAAACATCTCGATCCGGATGAGCTGGCGAAGCTGCGCGAGATCGTGGACGGGGCCGGCGAGGCTTCGAAGGAGAGGCGGTCATGAGCTCGATCAACTGGGATTCTCTGAGTCGCGAGCTGATTGTGCTGATGGGGCATTTTCTTTGGCAGGGATGCGTGGTTGCGGTGATGGCGTTTCTCCTTGCTTCGGTCGTGCGGGCGGCTTCGGTGCGGTATTGGGTATGGGTTGGTGCGCTTCTGGCGATGGCGCTGTGTCCGGTCGCGACGTGGATGGTGCGCGCGACGCCGGAACACAAAGTCGTGGCTTCGACTTCGGTAGTGGCTCATGCGAGCGAGCAGCCCTTGATAATTTCCGCTAAGCCGCAAGCGGCGTTGGAAGGTGGGGTCGCGCGCCGGTCGGCTCCAGTTGTTCCCCGAGCTGTTCCGAGCGTCCTCGTCTCACAGAAGCCGTTCGAATGGCGCTCGCTGGTGCCTTATGTCTCACTTGCGTATGTCGTGGGCGTTGGGTTGATGCTTTGTCGGTTACTGTTCGCGGTGCATGGGGGTTGGGCATTGAGGCGCCACTCGGTTTTGCTCGACGATCCGAACCTGATGGAGCTGGTGCAACGTCGATGCAAGGCGATCGGGCTGCGCGTCGCGCCGCGGATTGGATTGTGCCGGGAGATTATGAGCCCCGTCGTTGTGGGGATTTTGTGGCCGATGATTCTGATGCCGGCGTCGCTGCTCACGAGCATGACGCCGGAGCAGATTGAGGCGATCTTGGCGCATGAGTTGGCGCACCTGCGGCGGCGGGATCATGTGGTGCAACTCTTGCAGCGCCTGATCGAGTCGTTGTTGTTCTTCCATCCTGCGGTTTGGATCATCTCGAAGCGGATTCACGACGAGCGCGAAAACTCTTGCGATGACATGGCCGCGGCGGCGCAGGGGTCGGCAGTCGATTACGCGCGGGCGCTCGTGCGCGCGGCGGAGGTTTGTCTGGGGGATTCGCCCTCGATCCTGTCGCTCTCGGCGGTGGAGAATCGCTCGTCGCTTCGGCAGCGCGTGTTGCGGCTGGTGAACGGTCGATCCACGCCGCAGGTGCGCGTGAAGCGCGTCTGGACGATGCTGGCGATGATTGTCGCGATCGTCTGCACCACCGCGATGTGGCGTGCGCGAGCGGCGGATGTAAACGAGGCTGCGAAAAAGCAGATCAGCGGCACGCTCGTCGATTCGCAGGGCCGGCCGATCAGCAACTGTTACCTCGCGCCCGATTCGGAAAATCTCTGGTATGGCACGCGATCCGACCGCGCCGGGAAGTTCAACCTCAAGGACCTCAAGCCGGAGCAAAAGCAGTTCGTCGCGTGGTCGCAGCGGTCGCGCAAGATGGCGATTTTCACGAGCAAGGATGCTGCGAACCCGATCGAGATGAACCTGAACGAAGCCGGCGCCGATGGCCGAGTGGTGAATGCTTCCGGCGCACCCGTCCGCGGGGCGTTTGTGCGGCTGTTCGTCATCGCGCCGGATGGCGAGATGTACCACTTCCACACCTGGAGCAAGACGGACTCATCTGGCTATTACGGCACGAGCAACATTCCGAGCGGCGGCGGCTACAAGATCTTCGCCACGACCTCGGACGATCCGAAGGACCAGAACCGCAGCGAAACGCTCGAGCTGAATGGGCAATTCCAGATCGAGATCCCGGATCTCGTGATTCATACGACCACCGCCCCATCGCCCAAGCCGGGGAAAGAGCGCGTGCGCTACAGCGGGCGCGTCGTTGACGAAAATGGCAAGCCGATTCCCGGCGTGCAGATCGAACTATCGTTTCCGAAGTATCACATGATCGCTGGCGCGGGCACGGTCGTTACTGATGACGACGGGAAGTTCTCACGTCTCCTGCCGCCAGACGCCGAGCGCGTGAGCATGCGCCTGATGCATCCGGATTTTGTGAGCTTTCACTTCGCCGATACGCCCGATCCCGCCATCAGCGCGCTGCGCGACGGAACCGCCGTCATCACCATGAAGCGCGGGCTGAGCGTCAGCGGGAAAGTGACGGACGAATCCGGCCGCGCCATCACCAACGCGCTCGTCGCGGGTGGGCGCCTCTATTCCTCCACCGCCGGGCCGGAGAACGAGTTGATCGAAGACGGGACGACCAACCGCACGCCGACCGATGGCTCGTTCAAAATCAACGGTCTGCCCGCAGGCGAGCACGATCTGTTTGTCGACGCGGATGGTTATGCGCCGCAGACCGTGAAGGTGGATGTGAAGCCGGATCTTGCGCCGATCCACATCAAGCTCGCACGCGGGGAAACCTACAGCGGGCAGGTCGTCGATTCCGACGGCCAGGGCTTGGCGAACTCACATGTTGGTTGCGACGAATGGTACACATCTGACGGCGAGCGACGCCGGCTTTCGCGCTTCACGTATTGCGACGATCAAGGCCACTTTACGCTCGATGGATTGCCCTCGGTCGGCACGGTGCAGTTTTACGCCAACAAGCGCGGCGCAGATTTCATGTCAAAGAGTTTCCCGTGGTCGGCGAATGCGAAAGACAATCGCGAGAAGATCATCCTCTGGAAAGTGCCGATCGTCGCGGGGCGGGTGCTCGACGACGAAACGGGAAAACCCGTCACACAATTTGATGCGATCCCGGGTTGGTATTGGGACGCGGGGAAGCCATTTTATCCATCGACGTTCGACGACACGCAGCACGTGAAATCGGCGGACGGAAAGTTCGAGGTGAAGATCGAGCGCGTGTCGATGGGCGAAAAGTCGCTCGACTTCGCGGCGAAGATTGTCGCGAAGGGATATCTGCCGCAAGTTTCACCCATCGTCGTCGCGGGGAAGCAATCGGAGCCGGTGATTGTGCGGCTCAAACGCGGACAAGGCGTTGCGGGCGTCGTGCATCAGCCCGATGGCAAGGCCGCGAGGGGTGCTCAGGTCGTGTATGTCGACGACAAGGACAATGCGCAGGTCCTGCCGACGCTGAAGGTCAACGATGAGTTCATGGAGGCGCCGCAGGCGCGCACCAAGTCGGATTCAAGCGGGAAATTCGAGCTTCTGCCGCAGGAAAAACCGGGCCGCGTGCTCGTGCTGCATTCATCCGGCTATGCAATCGTTGAGAGCGGCGCGGTGAAGACCGATGCGCCGATTCAACTGACCGCATGGGCGCGCGTCGAAGGAACGGTCATGCTGAACGGTAAGCCCGCGAGCGTGCCGCTTATGCTGATGCCGCCCGATCCACGGCGGGACTTAACGACGCGGAGCGAGATTCGGTTCGATCTGAACAGCGCGAGCCGCCCGGATGGAAAGTTCGCGATCGAGCACGTGCCGGCGATGCCGGTCGTGCTGACGCAGTCGAAGCAGAACGGCTTCAGCGGCGGAGTGGTCATCAATCCGAAGCCGGGCCAGACCATCACGATCAACTTCGGCGAGAATCGTCGCGCCGCGAACGGTCACATCGACCTGAGCGCGATCGCCGACAAAGTCGACCCGCGCGGGACGCGCGTTCGCGCGTACCGGATCGATCCCGCGATCGAGGCGCCGCCGGGATGGAAGAATGCGGATGAATGGTCGAAGCTGATCGCGGCGATGAAGAATGACATGCCGGGCTTCGAATCGCCGCTGGAGGCGCTTGGCAGTTGCGCGGATGTTCAGCCCGATGGATCGTTCGCGATGAACGATCTGGCGCCGGGGCATTACGTGCTGCATGCAAACGTGCACGCCCCGCCGACGCCGAACGTCTGCGGATGGGGAATGCTGCTCGGGCACGGGCGGATGGAGTTCGACGTCCCCGCGAGCGGGGATATGACGGCAATCGAATTGCCAACATTGAGCGTTGAACCGCAGCCGCATCCGGGTGTTGGTCAACCCGCACCGGAGATCAGCGAAAAGACATGGGACGGCGGTTCGTTCAAGCTCAGCGAGCAGCGCGGAAAACTCGTGCTGATCGACTTCTGGGCGAGCTGGTGCGGGCCGTGCCTGGCTGAGATGCCGGCGCTGAAGGCGGTGCATGAGCAGTACAAATTCGACGACCGCTTCGTGATGCTCGGCGGAAATGTGGACTGGCAGCGGGATTCCGCCGAGACGGCAATAAAAGAGCACAAGATCGACTGGAAACAACTCGCCATCGGAAACTTCGGGTTTGATGTGCCAGTGTGCAAGGCGTACGGCATCAGCGCGATCCCATCGGTCTGGCTGATCGGGCCGGACGGGAACGTGATCGCGAAGGATTTGCGCGGGGAAGAGATCGGCGCGGCGATTGAGAAGGCGCTGGGCGCGATGCCGAAGAAGTAAAGCAAAGCACCCGCAGATTTCGCAGATTTCGCAGATTTTGAACGCAGTATTTTAATCCTGCGAAATCTGCGTAATCTGCGGATCAGTCTGCTCCTTTCAGATTCCACATCGAACGTTTAATACGCTGCACTTACAATTGAGGGATGACGTGCATTGAAACTTTGGAGTCGCGGTGCTTGCTCTCGGGCGTGACGATTTTGACGCATGGGTACAACGGATCGATCACGGGATGGGTGGCCGGGATGTCGTCCGCGATCGCGGAGCGGGCGGGTGGGGCGAGTGATGTTTCGCAGTACACCATGATCGTCAATCACGGGGGAAGCGATAACAAGGTGCAGGTGTTGTCGCTTTCGCTCGACGCGGGCAGTCCCTCACCGACCGCGACGAAAAGCGGGGAGATCATCATCAAGCTCGACTGGTCGCAGATCAGTGATGGCTCGGTTTCGTCGCGCGTGGTCGGTGATGTCGTCGCGGATTTCATGCTTGATTCGCATGCGGGGATTCCGGCGCTGGCGGATTTTCCGATTCACCTGATTGGGCATAGTCGCGGCGCGTCGGTGAATGTTGAGATCGCGGACCGGTTGGGTTCACATGGAATCTGGGTGGATCAGCAGACATTTCTCGATCCGCATCCCGTCGACGGCGTGAATGATTTTCTCAATGCGGATTTCGGCGACGTGCCGATGAGCGTCGGCGAAAATGTGATCTTCGCGGACAACTACTGGCGATCGAACGGACAGGTCACGGCGTTTGATTTCAACGGCGAGCCGGTGACCGGCGCGCACAACCAGAACCTGCTGGCATCGGTGCAGCAGAACTTCATCGTGTCGGCGCACGAATCGGTGCCGGCGTACTATCACGGCACGATCGATTTCAATGCGACAACGAACGGCGAAGAACCGATTTTCGACAGCTGGTATGACGATTCGGACGCACGGCCGGCGCGCGACCAAACCGGTTTCGTCTTCACGCAGATCGCCGGCGGAGCGCGGCCGGCAGATGGATTGTCCGCCCAGCACGGCGGAACGGCCTCGCGCGTTTCGCTCGATCAAACCGGGCAGCAATGGGCGAACGTTGGCGATCTGAAAATCCTCGGCGATACGTCAATTCCGGTCGGCCACAATCTGAAGTTGTCGTTCACCACGCAGGACCATGACAGCCCCTCCACCGTCGAGTTCTTCATCGATCCGGATCGCAATCCGCTCAATGGCAACGCCGGCTCGCTTGGCACGCGAACATTTGGTGAAAGCGACACGGTGGATGTGCACCGCGTGACCGCATTCACGTCGGGCCTCCCGCGCGGGAAATATTTCGTCTTCGCGAAGATCACGGACACGCAGGGGAATGTGCGCTACGCGCAGGCGGGGAAAGGGATTCGACTGGAGACAGCGCCGGAAGAGCAGAAGTTTACGCGCCTGACAAAAGGTGGGACGCTCACGGTCGTGGGGACGACGGACGCCGATGTGATGACGATTGTGGAAGAGGACGAGGATCACTTCTTCGCGACGCGCGGCGATTTCTCCGAGCGCTTCGACACGAGCGATGTTTCGCGCATCCAGTTCGATAGTGGAGATGGCAACGACACGATCACCGTCGGCGACGGCGTGCCGGGCGTGTATGCGAATGCGGGCGCGGGCAATGACACGATCAATGGAGGCGAAGGCAACGACACGCTCAGCGGCGGCGCGGGGAAGAACGTGATCTTCGGGAATGATGGCGACGATCGGCTCAACGGATCGAACAGCCTCGACACGCTCGAAGGCGGCGCGGGCAACGATCGGCTTTACGGCAACGGCAATGCGGATCATCTCGACGGCGGAGATGGCATCGATCGACTCTTCGGCGGCGACGGCAACGATGTGCTCACGGGCGGGAGTTCGAACGACAAGTTGTATGGAGAAGCGGGCAACGACACGCTGAACGGCGGAAAAGGAAGCGATATCCTCAATGGCGGGCCGGGGTTGGACACTGCCATTGCCGATGCAACCGATTTTCTCACGAGCATTGAAGCGTAGTGCAACAGATGCAGTCGACACCATGCACGTTCTTGCGGCGATTTGTTGTGAAGGCGATTTTGTTGGCCGAGCGAATGAGACAATAGGTAAAATGCACGCGCGCTGGAAAGGAGTTGTTTGTGCGGGCTCGCGCGCGGATAGTCGTTTCGGCCGCGCTTCTCGGCTGTGCGGTGCTGTTCGGAACTCCCGGCCAGACTGCCGCCGCCCCCAGCGCTGGTGCACCTTCGTCCAGCCAGTCCGCCGTCTCCTCCTCCCCCACCGTAGTCGTTCATCCGGCGTTCTTCGAGGAACAATCCGAATCGCTTCTCTCGAGCGACGCTTCAACCGGTTTCACCGATCCTGCATCGGATGCGAACACCGATACCCACCACGCCGATCCGATGGCACAATCCCCCGCGATTGGACTTCCGCCCGCGGTTGCGAGCGGCTTCGGGTTGCTCTGCACGCTGGCGGCGTGCATGGGTTTGCGGAGGTTCGCATATCGCTCGACTCACGTTTCACGGAGACATTGAATGCAACTGCGATGGATGACCTGCTTGTGTCTCGCGATGGTGATTGGATGCGCGAGCCGGCAGGATGTCACCTGCCCGGATGGATTGAACGTCGACACATCGCACATGGATCACGCCGTGCGCGCGGAGTACACGGCATACCAGAGCAACGGCCAGGTCATCATCCACGCGAAAGGCGAATTGCCCACGGCATACGACGGCGTGTTCGTCCGCAGTTCGTCCGATGCATATCCGCCGGAGTTCACGCTCATGCGTCACCGCCTGCACGGCTCATATCGCCCGATGCAGCACACGTTCGATTCGTGCGTGGCGTTCAAGCTCGACGGGCCGGTGAAAACCGTGACGGTGAACGACGCGGATGGGCCACATCAGGTGAAAGTTGGACGATAAGCGCGGGACTCATTCGAACCTCGCGTCACGGTCATCCTGAGCGAAGCGAAGGATCTCGATACCAAGAGCGTCGCCCGATCCCGAGATCCTTCGCTGCGCTCAGGATGACACCCGTTTTGTGCAAATCCGCTGCGATAGCTGTCGTCATATCGCCAATTGCAATTGCGCGCGGACGATGAATTCGGACCCGCCGTTGTTGGCGAGGATGCCGGCGCCGTCGTCGTTGATGGGCGAGCCATTCGGCAGCCAGTCGACGTCAAGCGACAACTTCGCACCGTAACCATGCATGTAATAGTTCACGCCTGCCGTGATCTCGTGCACGTGGTTTTCCGCGTCGGCGGGGATGCCGTCGCTGCCGTAATTGATGAAGCTGTAGCGAACGAACGGTTCCCACTTCGGAAGGACCATGTAACCCGCCTGCGCGAAGAAGCCCCAATCGAAGAGATCGTGTTCGGTGGTCACGGTCGGCGCAACGCCCTGCGGCGCGTTGCTCGACGCGCGGCCGAAGACCGCGCCGGAGATTCCAAGCCCGTGCGTATTCTCGTACTGCCCGTCCATCGTCTGCAGGAAGTGATTCGTGTTCCCCGCTTCCGTGTACGACAGCCCTCCGCCGAAAACGAGCAGATCGTTGTTGTTCCCCATCGCGGAGTAGTCTTCGTACTGCCTGGGATGCCCCGACACGAAGTATTCCACGCGCGCTTCCGCGCCCCAGTCAGCGTTGTTCGCGGGGAAATCCTGGAAGTTCTGGTTGGAATTGTTTTTCGAGCCATCGGTGATGACAAACGACGCGCGGACCGGGCTGAGCTTGATGTCGGCGTTGAACTGAAAGTCGATGCCCTGCAAAAAGTCGGTCCCGCCGACGAAATCATCGACGAGCAGCGTGCGCTCGACGGCGAACGATTTTCGCACGGTCATGTACGAATCGTGCGCGAACGGGCCTTTCATCTGCCCCGCCTTGAGCGCCAGGAGATCGGAAAAACGGAACCGCGCCCAGGCCTCTTCAAGCGAAAGGCTGCCGGATTTCCGGTCCGTTCCCCACTTGAAGTAATAGCCGAGGTTCGGAGAGAAGACGTTGCCGTCGAAGCCGAACTTCGCGCGGCGGATTTCGAAGCCGTTCTGCAGATCGTTGTCGCCGCTGGAGCCAACCTCCTGCCGATAGTTGGTCACATTGCGGAACTGCATCCACAGGAAGGGATGAAGGAGGAAGTTTCCATCGGCGGATTGAAGGATGAATTTCCCGTCGGTGTATCCGGCGGTGAAGCCTTCGGCGTTGAGGAGCTGATCGCGCTTTTCCGCGTCGGCGAGCACCTCTTTCGTGATCTCGTCGATGTCGCGTGCGTGCGCGGCGGCGTCCTGCTTCTGTTCGAGCTGCTGCACGCGCTCCTGCAAGGCCTTGATCTGCTGCATCAGCTCCGCGGTCGTCGGCTCTTCCGCCCGCAACGTTGATCCCATCGCAATGAGCGCGATGGCAGCTATTTTCGTCCGCCAGTAGTTCACGAATCTCTCTTTCGCCGCGCAGTCACATTCCGGGGTTGGTTGTCCACGTATTACTGTGCAGCCGTGTAACGCACAAGCAATCTTTCCCTCTGTTCACAACATCCCAAGCCGCCGGGTGACGGTCACCGGGCGGCACGGGAATGTCGTATGGCGCTTGCAGCTCGGGATTGCGCTTCTACTGCGATTGCAGTGGATCCAAGCAATTATCCTATTCATACCTCATCAATCCCGCCCCGCGAGACGCGTACGACGCAGGGAGTCATTTCAAATGACTCCGAAGAAAGGAGCTTCGTATGAAGCGTCTCGTAACTCGCAGGTGCGGAGGCAAAGCCCTCTGCGACCTGCTCGTTGTCGTGGTCCTGGTCCCCCTGCTCGGCGTGACTTTTTTCGCATGTCAAACCCGATGCGGAGGGAATTCGACTCGCATCAAATGCGCGAGCAATCTCCGTCAGATCGGACAGGCGATTCAGCTATACGCAAATGAGAATCATGGGGAGTACCCGCGAACGCGATTCGATCCGGCGACGGTTTCTTCGCCCAAATGGGGAACCGGCGCGAGCACGACGCAGCCGTTCGCGCCGGACGGTCCGCAGCCGAATGATGTGACGGCGGCGCTTTTTCTGCTTCTGCGTACACAGGACATCACTGCGGAAGTTTTCACTTGTCCCGAATCGAATGCCGAGAAGTGGGACTTCGGTGGATCGAACAAGACCGCACTCGATTGGTCTAACTGGAACGGCACGGCGGGGATTCAGCAAAACCTCAGCTATAGCTTCGAGAATCCATACCCGACGGAAGCGGCGGTGAAGAGCGGATGGGTGCTGAACACCGGCACGATCAGCGCCGATTACGCGGTCGCCGCGGACATGAATCCCGGAACGAATGTTACGAACGCGCCATCGGATGCGCAGAACGTTCTGCAAGTGAAGACCAGTTCCACCTCAAGCCAGCTTCGCGGAGCGAATTCACCCAATCACGACCGCGATGGGCAGAATGTGCTGTACGGCGATGGTCATGTGACCTTCGAGCAGAATCCGTTCGTGGGGGTCAAGGGGGACAACATTTACACGAGCCAGTCCGGAAAGATTGCAGACGCGCCACAGGACGTAAGCGATTCGGTGTTGTTGCCGACGGCGCCTTAAAAGGAGAAAACGGGGTCGCGCGAGCGACCCCGTCTTTTCATTGTTCGATCGTAATGGTTTTACGGTCCTTCCGTGAACGAATCATTGATCGGGTTGAAGACGGTGCCGACCCGAAGGGCGCCCAGTGTCGAGTCAAAGAATGCTGCGTCGCCTGTCTCAACCTGATGAAGTTTGTTCCGGGCGAGCGACAAATACGTCCCGCCATTGTTCACGCCGACCAGAGCGTCGTCATATCCGTTGTCTGCGCGCAACATCAGCAGCACCCGATCGTGTGTGCGGTCGTAGGCATACGCTTGCAGGTTCGTTGCTTCTGCGCCGCCCTCTTCGAAGAGCGTCAATGCACTGTTGAAACCGACCGCGCCTTCCGATCGCGTCGTCACGACGCGCCAGGGCGGCGCGTGCGGGCCGGCTTCGAGGACGGCGATCTTGAAGTCGGCCGAGGATGGATCGTAAAACCCAATTGCGGGCTGATCGTTGCCGACGAACACGATCGACAGGTCCGTCGGATCGGCGGTTAGCGTCGTGACAGTTTCAGTCGTCCATAAATTGTTCGACCCGAGCTTAGCGAGCTTAATTGCGTGATCGGTGTTGTCGACGTATGCGACCGCCGTGAGTGGCTCGCCGTTGAACTCGGCGCGGTAAAGTTGCGCGTACCGGCCGACATCACCGGTTGTATCGATGTTCTGCGTCGTCCACGTGCCGTTGCTGTTTCGGACGGCATATCGAAGATCGCCGCTGGTCTTGCGGTAATAAGCAATGGAGACCTGACCCGTCTGGTTGACCGTGTCGATCATGAGCGACGGGTACAATCCCGTGCTGCCACTGCTGTCAACGAGCTCGGTGGTCCAGGTCTTTCCGCCGTTGGTTGAGCGTGCATACCGCAGATCGCCGTGGAACGCGTCGTAATACGCGATCGACGGATTGCCGCTGGCATCCAAGCCGAGCGAAAGTTGTTGACCGGCGCCGGCGGTGCTGTCGATTGTTGTTGCGTTGCTCCAACGCCCGTTGATGGCGCGATACGCGTAGCGCAGCGACTGCGTGCGGGAATCGTAATAAGCGAAATGAAGCCCGCCGTTGTCGTCACGCGCGAGGCTGCTGACTGTTGCGCCGGGGAACAGATCCGTTCGAGGATCAGAGATGTTTCCGAGATCGAACTTCTCGATTGCAAACCCATTTCTGCCGGTGGCCATTCCGCCCATGACGAGCTTGCCATCCGGCAATACGGCCATGGGATGCTCCAGGTCGTAAGTGTCGGCGAGGATATTCTGGCCGTTCGCATCGATCTCATCTCTCGAGCTTTCGGCGAGCTCGGGTGTTGAGGAGTCCTGATCCTCCGTGAGCAGGTAAGGTCCGATCGAACCGGTCGGCGAGACTTGCGCCAGCGCCGGCCCGTGACCCTGATAGAAACCGGTGGGCAAGCCGCTCAGCACGATCCGGCCGTCGTTCAGCAAGGCGATGTCCGTCGGAAGATCCAGTGGGAAATCACCGTCAGCGGAAGAGGTGAAGTTGACGGAGCCATCCGGGTTTAGCTCCGTCACCGCCATGCGCAACCCGCGCCCGGCCATGACGACCGAACCATCATCGCGAATCGCGCCGACGTGTCGCGCCCCATGCCTTTCTGCATCATCAAAAGAAGAAAACGGGGGCTTGGTGTCCTCCGGCAGTAGTGGCCCGGCCGAAACTTTGACGCGCGCAAACCCACCCGTGCCATAATCTGGGTCGAAAATCCCGTGCGAGCTGAAGCGCGCGCTCGTGAGATAGATGTTTCCGGGGATCACATCGGCGAAGGGATCGGCGATTTGAAAAAATGCGAGGGAGCCTCCGGTGACAGCGATCGTGCCGTCCGACAGCGCACGAATGGCGGACACATCGTCAATGCGAAATGGCGTGCTGGCGCGTTTGAGGCCGGCGAAGTAGTCGATCGTTCCGTGCCGTCCAAATGTGGAATCCAGCTGACCGTTGCCGCGAATACGGATGATGCGCGTAAATTCATCCTTCGAGCCAACATCTGGGTAACTTCCGCCGGCAATCAGTATTTTCCCACCCGCGTACGCCAAGGCCGCCGGACTAAAGTTCAACGAATCGGGAATGTGACAGACGCCGCTGTCGCCAAACGTCGGATCAAATCGCCCCGACGCGGTCAGCTTGACGATTTGAACGTCGCCATGGCCCCCCACCGCCGCGTAGATATTTCCGTCGTCGCCGACGATCGCGTCGGGCACGAGGACATCCGGCAGGATCGTTTTGCCCTGGTCGCCGAAGGAGGTGTCGAGGCTGCCGTCGAGTTTGAAGCGCGCGATGACCGCATCGCTGTCGCCCTGCGCGCTCCGGCCAGCGGCGTAGATGCGACTGCCGGAAGGAATGAGCTTCGTCACGGTCGGGCCGTTCAGGCCGACGTCGGCGATCGAGCGGCCGGATGTAGCCCAGGCCGTATCAACCGAACCGAACGCGAGGTACCGACGCTGTTCGAGTGTCTCAATCACGGTTGCCCCATTTTCGGATTGCGCGCAAACAAAAGGCGGCCCTTTCGAGCCGCCTTTTGCATCTCTCCCACTCAACATTCGCAAGCTTAGGGAATGGTGATCGTTTGTCCAGCCTTGAGGCTCGAGGCGCTGAGGCCCGGATTGGCGGCGACGATCTTGGTGAATTCCTTCCCGCTGCCGTAGTTGGCCTTGGCGAGGGAATAAAGGGTGTCGCCCTTCTTGACCTTGTACTTCTTTCCGCCGGTCGCGGTCGCAGCCTCGGGGGCTGCGGGAGCCTGGGCGGCCGCGACGGGGGCCGGCGCGGGCGGCGGCGCGTCATACACCACCGGTTGGGCCGCGGGCACCGGCGACGGCGGCGCGTACGCCACGGGCGCAGTCGGCTGGTTCAGGTCCATCACCGACGGGTTCGTCGCGCTCTTCTTGTTGTTCTGACAACCCGCCGCCGCCAACACCACGATCGCAATCGAAGCCAATGCCCGTTTCACGGCATGCTCCTTCCTGAAGTTCACGTTTCGAAATAAAGACCGGTCATCCATGACCTTGTCTAAGAGGGTTATCGGACGAATCGCTTCGGGAACATTAATGAATTGCATGTTGCTTGTTGCAGGCTGCGTGTCGGATGAGGCACAGCTCACCCCACGCAACGCGTAACCTGCAACAGGCAACCCAGCTCAAAAAGCTTGAATCACAGGCTGGTCACGGCGAACATAGGCAACATCCATGGACGGATGGGGAATCACACGTCTTCTCGCGGAAGGAAAACCGCCGGATTCATTCCAATGGACGCTCATTGGCGTGATGGCGGTGGCGACGCTCTACGTCGCCGTGATCCGTCCGTTTCTCAAGAAGAAAAAAGATCCGCTGAGTCGTACACCGTCGTCGGCGCGGCTCGCTCAGGAGCGGTCCGTCGAGCGGCAGATGCAGAACCTGCTGGTGGAGCTTTCGGACATGGCGCGGCAGATCAGCGCCCAGCTCGACACGCGCACCGCGAAGCTCGAGCTGCTCATCCGCGAGGCGGACGAAAAGATCGCGGCACTTCGAGCCGCGGGTGGGATTGTGCCGAGGCAATCGCACGATGAGTCACCGGCTGAAACCGCTTCGACTCTGTCGATGCCGCTGGAGGCACCGATCGACCCTCGCCATGCCGAGATTTATGCGCTGGCAGACCAGGGGCGCCGGCCGATCGAAATCGCGCAGCAACTTGGGCGTCCCAGTGGCGAAGTCGAATTGATTCTCGCGCTGCGAGCGGAAACCGCTTCCACACACACGACGTGAGGCAATGAGAAAACCCGAGCGGCGGCTCGGGTTTTCTCGTCGATCACTTTTGGGATGCTTCCTACGACAACTTATCGCCCGGCTTGGTGCCAGACGGCGGCGTTTGCCAGACGGCATTGTTGCAGCTCGGCTTGATCACGGCTTGGCCGGCGGCACTGTCCTTCTTCACCCATCTCGCCTGTCCGGGCTTCTTGACTTCATAAATCGAATCGCCCTGCTCGACGATAATCATTGGATCCATCGGCGTATTCGCCGCCTTGGCCTGCGCGACCTGCTTGAGGAATTCAGGCGTGTAGCGCTCGAGGTAGCCCAGCTTCAGGTCCTTCGCGTCGCCGCAGGTGTAGCGCCAGGCGCGAACTGCATCGGCGCCGTTCTGCTTGAACGGAGTCTCGTGCATCTGATCTTCCGCGAAGAAGGTTTTGCCTTCATCGGTGGTGTAATACGCCATCTGCGGAGGCGCGGTCGGAATGCTTTCGCCCTTGATCTGATACCAAATGAACCAAAGCGCAACAAGAATGACAACCACGGTGGCAATCACCGAGATATTCTTGTTCTTATTCATCGTTTCGCGTAGGGACACGAGCAAACTCCTTGGTTGAGGTCCTCGACGAATCCGCCAGTCAGAAATGACTAAATCGAATGACTAAATCACTGGAAAGTTCATCGTAGCAGGATGACCAAACAGTGACAAGATTTCCGGGATCGGCCGACCGCAACGGCGCGCTTTAACGAAAAACTGGCGTAATCCCCGGTTGAACCATTTTCCGCGCTGCGGGCGGCCCCGCGCGGCACGTAAGATGCTAGTACGACTACTGAGCACCAGACGTGTTATCATTATCAACTTCTGAAAGGAGCGTTTTATGTCTCGGATGAACGAAGGCGGCTCGAATGCGGGCCAAGGCGGCAGCCAGCTGCGCGATAGCGCTGCGGAAGTGACGCAGAACCTGCGTGACATGGGCGGCCAAGTCCGCGACGCAGCCCAGGAAAAGTACGATCAACTGCGCAATCAGGCGAGCGAGTACTATGAACAAGGCCGCCAGCGCGCCCAGGAATGGGAGCAAGGCCTTGAACAGTACGTCCAGGAGAAACCGATCCAGTCGCTGCTGATCGCAGCGGGTGTCGGGATGCTGCTCGGCCTGCTCTGGAAGCGCAGCTAACGATTCTTGTGGAAGCTTCGCGCAATCCGGCTGATTGCGCGAAGCTCCCGTAAGGTCCGCTTCAGCGGACCGGTTATTTTGCTTGGGTCCCAATAAATAACCAGTCTGAAGCGGACCGTACGAACGCAGCATGGGACAACGTGGTCACTTCGAGCCCGATCATTTTGGCGGCGCTATGAGAGCCCCGGTGGAAGAAGAACAACAATCGAGCGAGTGGAACGCCTCGCAGGATCCCGGCGAGCTTCCGCCGAGCGAATCGGTGCGCTATGCGGTCGGCGCGTTCGGCGAGCTGAAGGAATACTTCAGCTATTACTTGTCCGCGAAGTCCGATGCATTCAAGGCGTCGATCCGAAATCTCGGCATTATGGCCGCGGTCGGCGTCCTGGCGCTCGCGGTCGCGGTCGCGCTGGTCGTGACCGCTACCGTACTCTTGTGCCTCGGTATTGCTCAAGGGCTCGCCGCGGCGATGCATGGGACCACATGGGCCGGTAACCTGATCGTGGGCGGCGGGTTGCTGCTGATTCTCTTCGGTGGCGCGATTCTCGCCTCGCGGATGCTTGCCAGCGCCGCTCGCAAACGGACGATGCAGAAATATGAACTCCGACAAAGCCAACAACGCCAATCTTACGGCCGGTCCGTTGCCGACCGTGCAGCTGCCGAAGGACAAGTCTCAGAGTGAGGCGATGTTCCTGAAGGAGCAGGCTGCCAACGCCAAGGCTGCCATCAAGCAGGCCCTGGGCGATTTCGGCAAAGGCCTCGGTCACGGGGTCGATCCGCGCGCCTGGACGCAGGAGTATCCGTGGGTCTCGCTGGGAGCCGCCGCGGTCGCGGGGTTCGTCACTGCCTCGACCCTGATCCCATCCAAGGAACAGCAAGCCCTCAAGCGGCTCGCCCGCATCGAGAAGGCTCTTCACCCCGAGCAGCACGCGGCGACGCATGAGCGGGTGGAATCGGACGGCAAGAAGGTCGAAAAGAAGGGCTTCCTAGCCGCTATTACCGGTGACCTGATCAAAGCCGTCGGCCCGGCCCTGGCGAGCGCCCTGACCGCTGGGATGACCGCCCAGGCGGTCACCGACCCCGGGAACGGAAACGGTCACGCCGACCCGGGAATCGATCCCAACGACCCGTCGATCTAGACTCTCCACGTTTAGCCGGCGAGCTTGCTCGCGTCATTTTCCGTCCTAAAACACTGCGCGAGCAAGCTCGCCGCTAAACGATCGGCCTCCTCCCACGCACAGTCCGCATAACCCGTCCAAGGTTCCCCGTCCGGGAATGTTCCGGGCAATCTCACTGTCGCGCAACATTATTTTCGTTGGCGGCTTTCACCCCGCGAGGTACTCTCGCCTCGGAGCGATGTTTGAGCTCCTCGAATCCGGCGCAAGGGCGTCTTGCAACGGCTTCGCGTTCCCGCCTCTGTCCAGAGAAGTCACAATGCGGTTGCGGATCTCCCATCTTGCGTGGGTTCTGTTGCTCGTAGTCACGTTCATTGCGCCGATGCCCAGTTCCCCCGGCGCGGCGAAGGGCATGCAGCCCACCTCGCAGCTTCCCCCGGAAGTGCGCCTCCGCAAGCTTCACCTGGTCCGCCCCGATTTGATCCCCTACCCGATCGCGCTCGAAGTGTATTGCTAATTGATCCGATGAAGAAACCAAACGTGTAGGGTCCGCTTCAGCGGACCGCTTATTTCTTTGCGCGCGAAAGGCGAATAACCGGTCCGCTGAAGCGGACCCTACACGCACCACGCGAATCACTTATCCCTTCACAGCGCCCTTCACGAACTCGACCGCAGATTGCGCGAGCTTTCGCGTGAGCGAACCCGTCTCGTGCGCGACATCGTCTACGCCGGAATCCTTTCGCGCCATCGCGAGCTCGCCGAGCGATACGTTGCGACGCAGCTGATGTTCGATCGCATGCAGATGCTCGCTGATGCGCGACGCGCGGGCGCGATGCTCGAATGTTTCGACGTCGCCGACTTCTTCTTCGATCTTCGCGACGCGGTTGTGGAGCGCCGCGCGACGTTGAAGACGGCGCTGTCCCGTTTCGGTGTAACGCATGCCGAGCCCGGTCAGCACCGCGCCGGCCGCGACGCCGGCAAGCGCGAGCAGTGTCGTTCCCGGCGTCGTCCAGCCGAACTGCTGAATCATCCGCGGCGGGCAGCTGATCGGCATGCCCGGCGGCGGAGTCTTCGACGGTTCCATCCCCTGCTGTAACCGCTCGTGATCCGTCAGCGGGCGTGCGTTCTCGGTTGGCACGATCGGATGCGTCGTCTTCCCATACGCCTGCGTAAACTCCGCTCCGAAAAACATGATGAGCGACGAGTAGTAAACCCACAGCAACAGCGCTACGAGCGAGCCGGCGGCACCGTACACGGAGGTCGTCGTGCCACGCCCGAGGTACCACCCGAGTAGCAATTTGCCGATCGTAAACAGCACGGCCGTAAAGACCGCACCATGAATCACATCGCCCCATCGCAATCGCACATCGGGAATATATTTGAACATCAGTGCGATCAGCCCCGTGATCACCACGATCGAAATCAGGAAGTTGATCAGTTCCCACAGCCACGCGACGTCGCCCGCGATCTTGGTTGAGATGCCGGCGATGGCGGTGCTGACAACCATCGACACGAGCAGCAGAAATGCGACGACCATCACCATCGCAAACGAAAAAATCCGCTCTTTGACGACATCCATAAACCCGCGATCGGGTTTGGGTTTCACTTCCCAAATCGTGTTAAGGGAGGTCTGCAATTCGCCGAACACGCCGCTGGCGGAGAAGATCAGGATGAGCAGGCTGACGATCGAGGCGACCAATCCGTTATGCCCCTGATTGGCATTGGTGAGCATATCCTGAGCCGCCTGAGCGGCCTTTCCGCCGGCCACGCTGGCAACATAGGTGTGCACCTGCCCCGTGACCGTCTTCTCCTTAAAGACGAGCCCGCAGATCTTGATGCAGATCACCAGCAGCGGCGCGATCGACAACATGGTGTAAAACGCCAGCGCGGCGGACAGGCGCGTCGCATTGTCCTCCGACCAGTCCGAGGCCGCCTGCTTCGTCATCCCCCAAAGCTGTTTCGCGGACATAGGGAATCTCCTCAGGATCAGAAGATGCAAGGAGCGTGCCGGTAAACGGGCGCGAAATCGCGACTCGACTGAGCTCGTCGAAGTCAAGCGGGCATCGAGGGTCGCTTGCGATTTCGCGTCTGTTTTTCGGAAAGATCTAGGCCGGTTCGATCGCGCCGGGCGGCGATGGAGGGAGCGGATGGCGGGCGATCGCCATTTCAACTTCGTGCAATTCGGAGCGCGCCAGCTCCAGTTCGCGGGAGCCGTGGAGTCGTTTGACCGCGCCGCTCAGCAGTTCTCTCGCACGCTCGAGGTTTGGAACGTATCGCGCGTAGATCAGCCCCAGCATCAGCATCACGTTCTCGATCTGCTCGTACTTCGGATAGAAGCGGATGAACAGTTCGTATGCCTCGGCCGCGGGACGATATTGCTGCTGCGCGAAGAGCTGATTGGCGATGTCGAGCTGGTTCTGCTTCGAAAGCACCTGCTCGGGATCGATCTGGTGAAGCTGGAAATAAAAGCCGACCGCCTCGTCGAGCTTGTGGTGGCTCATCGCCTCCGCGATTTGCGCCCGCAGATCCTGGATCTGTTCCATCCGCGGATCGGGTTCGGCCCGGCGGGCGTCGTTTCGCGCGGGAGGGATGTAACTGAACGGATCGTAACCCTTCGCGACCATTTCACGGTGCTGTCGCCGGCGGTTCCAGCGCTCCATCAACGCGAGCACGTCGAAGAGATCGCGCGGCAATAGCTTCAGCGCGAGCAACCCGAGACAGATGAGGAATCCGAACAGCGTTCCGCAGATGTGGGCCATGTGCGCGACTTCGCTCGGCATTGGCGAGAGGTGCAGGATCACGTCTTTCAGGAAGAAAAACGCGATGAAATACATGCTCGGGATCTCGATCACCCCGATGATCATGAAGAAGTAGAACACCGTGATGTGCGATCGCGGAAAGAGAACCAGATATGCGCCGGTGACGGCGGCGACGGCGCCGCTGGCGCCGAGAATCGGCACCGTGGCGGTCATCACATGCCCGATCCCCGCGGCGATTCCACCCGCGAGGTAGAACCCCAAGTATCCGAACGATCCCATCTTGTCGTTCACGTTGTTCCCGAAGATGTAGAGGAACAGCATGTTTCCCAGCACGTGCATCCAGCTGCCATGCAGGAATTGATACGTGAAGTAATTAACGATCGAGAGGTCGGCTGGGTTGAGGTAATACGCGCGATCCCATCCGCGGTGCGGGCCGTGCGACTGCGCGATGTAGACCAGAATGTTCAACGCGATGAGAAGCCAGTTCATCCACGGCGTGCGGCGAAGCGGAACATCGGTGCGAAGAGGGAAAAACATGTTGATCCGGATGGGGCGCCGAACGAGCCGCGACCGTAGGGGAGCGGTTTGTGCAGTTGCCAAACCGCTCCCTTACGGTCGCGGCTCGTTACGTACGCCTGCGAGTTCTTCGTTCTTCTTGACCATGCGTATACGTCGGCCGCTGTCGCCCCACTCGACCTCGGTCATGTACGCTTCGATCAATAATATCCCGCGGCCGGAACACTTTTCGAGGTTTTCTTCGGCGGTTGGATCGGGAACGTCGGTGCGCTTAAATCCCACCCCTTCGTCGTGAATGATGATCTCCGCCACTTCCGGCGTGATGTTCGCCCAGACGCGAACTTTTTTGCCAGGGTCCTGTTTATTGCCGTGCTTGACGGCGTTAATCAATCCCTCATCCAGCGCGATCTTGATCGCATAGGCGCTGGCGCCCGTGTAACCGTTGCGATCCACTTCGTCCAGAATCGCCTTCTGGACATCGCGCATCGCGGCATAGCTGGAAGGGAAGGTGAAATTCATCGATGGGCTGCATGTGGCACAGTCCGGGCGCTCCGGCCGTGTCCGGGACGCTCAGCACACACGGCTACACAAAACTCGCCAGCGCTTCCTGTCGAGTCGGAAGAATGTGGAGCAACCGGTTCAGCTTGGTAATCTTGAACACCTCCAGGATCTGGTCTTTGATGTTCGAGAGCCGCAGCTGGCCGTTTTTCTGTTTCACTCGATTATTGCAGTTGATGAGCATGCCCAGCGCCGCTGACGACAGATGATCGACGTTGGAAAAGTCGAGCAGCATCTTCGGTTGATCGACTTCATCGATCAGCGCATTGAGCGTCAGCCGAATCTCCTCGATGTTTCCCTCGTCGAGAATCTTGTTATTGGTGAACTCGACAATGCGGACGTCCTTTTCGGTTTGCACCGAAACGGGCGGGATAGGTTCGGATGACATAAACAAAAAGTACGTGCGGCGGAAATCAGTGTCAAGCATGACCTTACGAACCGTCAAACGTCCGGGAATTGTGGCGTCCGCGACGCCCTCTTCCGGGGTTTTACAAGAGCGAGTGCACCGAGCGTGAAGAGAATGGCAATGCCAAGGATCGGCGCGCGAAAGCTCGTTACATGCACCGGCGTGAGGATGATCACATCGCGTCGCGAGCTGCCGGGAAAGCGTGGAAACCTCACATCAATCGCGCTCATCGCCAGAAGCGCGCCGTCGCTGCGACGGTAAACGCCAGGCAACGGCGGATCGTATCGTTCGGCCGACGGGTCAGTTGCGATCAACTTCCATTCGTCGCCGAGGTTATGGACCGGATCGGTCGCATAGACATCGCCGCCCTGACCGGCCCAATCGAAGAGCTTGCCGAAGAGCACGACAAACTGTGCCGATCGCGCCGCGGAGGTCGTGTCCAATGCCACGAACGCCTGGTGCGGCTGTTCCCGAATCGCCAGCAACACGCGGTCGCCCGCGCGGACCAGCGGTGTCCAATCGCCGACGGGAACGTGAGTCGTGACCGCCGACGGTGCGAGTGCGTTCCAATCGATGTCGCGCGTCAACTCGTGCGGGACGATCGCCAACTCTTTCGGCGCGACCGGCGCGGCTGATCCACCATTCATGATCGCGATACCTGGCGCCCCGGCGGGCAGATGAGCGGCATCGTTCGCGACGACCACCCGAGTCGAGTTTCCCGCCGGAGGTCGGTTCTTCTGATACACGTCGACCATTCGCCCCACTTCCGCCGGAAGTGGATCGATCGCCTCGATCTTCGGCCAAGCCTGCCGCCGCACGAGCCACGCAACGTTGTCGATCGGCAATTCGTCCCCCGCCTGCATCTTCACTTCGACGACATCCGCGAGCGACGGAAGATCGATGAAGTAATTCTGCTCGCCATCGCGCGGCGGTAGTTGGATCTGCTGCGTTTGTGTTGCATCCCCGGAGCGGATCGTTACCGATGCCGTCTTCAGATCGGACTGATTTCGTACGCGGACCATCGCTTGCGCCCGCGGAGACGACCGCGCGCTGACCGAGACGATGCCCACGTTGTTGATCGGCCGGGGTCCGGGCATGACGGTAATCCACGGGCGCTCGACCGCTTGATCCGACACGACCGCGAGAGCGGAATCTTTCGAATGCTCAACGATCGCGGCATTGAGCAAATCGCCCGTGTCCATCGCGACGGGACGATCCGCGGAACCGGCGGGAATTGGGATCGTTTCGATCGATGGAAAATGCGAACGAACCATGCGCAATCCGTCTCGAAGCCGATCGTCCGCGGACATCGTGATCCCGCGATCGACGAGAACCGGAACCGGGCCAATCGTCGAACGGCGCTGAGGCCCGGCGGCCCCGAAAATCCCAAACAGAATCGCTAAGAGCAGCAACACAATCGCGAGTGGCGGCGCGCGGAATGAGCGTTTCGTTTTCGGCGCACCGAGCGTGTTGTTCCAGAGTGGAAGAAACGGAACGGCCACGCGGTCGCGTTGGCCGATCAGGAGCCAGATGGCGAGCACACACCAAGGCAGGAGCAAAAAAAGCCAAGCCGGAGCAGCGAAGATAGAGGGTAGAGGATGGAGGATGGCGAGCACCTTCTATCCTCTATCCTCCATTCTCGATCCTCTAAAATGCACTCGCCGTGTCCGACTCGACCATCGCCTTTTCGAGCAGGATGTAATTCCGCCCCTTGTATTCCGTCAGCATGCCGGTGATGCGGAATTTCAGGTCGCGATTGCTTCCGGTGACGGCCGTCTCCATCTGCATCAGCTTGAGGTTCGGCAGGATGACGACCGGCGGATCCTGCATCGCGCGGGCGTCGGAGTCGAAATCGAATTCCCAGTTCTGGCCATCGGCGCTCTTGGTCAATCGCCCCACCTTGTCGCGGATCCAATCACCTTCACGGCGGAGCGGTTGCGTCGTCGCCATGGGGGCGACGGGCTGTGTGGTGGCCTTGTCGATGTCGGGGGGATTCAGGACGGGCTGGAGCGGTTTCGCGCCGGAATTGTTCGGCCGAAGCATCTGATTGAGCATCTCATCCGGCGCGAGCGGCCCCGAAGGCTGCGTGGAAGCCGGCTTTGGAGGAAGCAAAACCGGTTCGGTCGTCTGCGCAATGAGTGTAAGTGGCGCGGCGACGGCGCAAGCGAGAATCAGGCAAAACGTTCGGCTCATTGGATCGCTCCTGTGCAGCGATCCATCTTATCGACGCGAGCGGGGAGAACCAATGAGCGCAACGCTTGCGGTTTCGCAAATCGAGCGGGTGTGATGTGCGAAACCGCGACTCGACTGAGCTCGTCGAAGTCAAGCGAATTCGATTGCTTTTGGATTCATGAGGCCTGCTTGTCGGTCCTGGGACGGTCCCACAGCGCCACTTTCTTCGGCGCCGGGGTTGGTTGATCGAGCATTTCCTTCGGGATGATCAGCACCGGATGCGGCGTGTGCGCGGGGCGCACGTACGGCTTGATCTCGATCGTTCCCCCGCCGTCGTTCAACGGTGCCGTGGGCGGGACGACCCATGTGCCATCCGAAACGGGTTGCGCGTGGGCGAGGAGATCGCGCATGCGGAAGACGAGCGGGACGCTTTGATACGCTTCGTTGCGGGCATCGTCCACACTGTAACCGTAGATCGCGGCGTTCGTGAACCCGCGGCCGACGCAGTCGGTGTACACGCGCAGCGGCTCGGTGCCGACTTCGCGATGCGTAATGTCATTGCCGGAAACAAACGCCCACCCGTGCACGCGGCCGTAGTCACCACACGCGGGCTGATTCGCGCGGGCAATCACCCGCGGATTGCTTCCGCCGTAATAGAACGGATTCTGTCCGCCGTACTGATACTGCACGGGCTCGAAGACGAGTTGGGCGGACGTGAACGACGTGACACAAAGCAGACAAGCGACGGCGACAAAACGCATAGTGGCTCCCTTTCAAAACTCCGCCCGGAGCCTAACACGCCCGATAATGCGAGGTCTATCACAAAGCCTCGAATCGTTTATCGAGTTCCGATTGCTCTAAACCATCGATGACAATGGTTTTACGCGGCCGCGAATGCCCGGACGCGATCGAGATTTGCCGCGCGGGAAGGTCCAGATATTCCGCCAGTACCGCAATTACCGCCGCGTTCGCCTTACCACCCTCCGGTGGCGAGGAGACTTGAAGCTTGATCGCATCCCCAAGACGACCGACGACACGATCGCGCGACGAGCCGGGAACGACTTTGATCTTGAGTGTGACGGCATGGGCAGCGAACCCGCTACTTCTGATACTGCGGACTGACCGCCCAGTGCAATTTCTCCGCGAGCGTCTGCCACTCCTGCGCTTGCGGGTTTTCGACGAGCAGCACGTCGCGATCGCTGCGACGAACGACGAGTCGCTCGCCCGCCTGGATCGGCGTGCTGTCCTGACCGTCGCAGAAGAGCGTCGTCCCGCTGTTCACGCGCTTCGCGAGGATGTGAACGGTGGCGGCCGCGCCGATCACGACGGGGCGGAACGAAAGGCTGTGCGGGCAGAGCGGTGTGATGCAGATCGAATCCACATCCGGCGAGATGATCGGCCCGCCCGCGGAGACGTTGTATGCGGTCGAACCGCTCGGCGTGGAAATGATCACGCCGTCGCCAAAGTATCGCACGCCGGTGTCGCCATTCGCGCCAAGTTCCAATTCGATCATGCGAAACGGAGGGCCGGCGGTGATCACCGCGTCATTCAGCGCGATCGACGCAAACCGCCGCTGAGCTTTCACCGATTCGTAGTCGTGCGAATTGCACTTGCACCCCACCGGCAACACGGATGTTTCAATCATCATCCGCGATGACACGGGCAACTTTCCCGCGACGAAGTTTTCGAAATGATCCTTCAACTGCGCCGGCGTAAAGCTGGCAAGAAACCCAAGCCGCCCGAAGTTCACCCCCATCAGCGGCAACTGCCGGCCTTTCAATCGCCGCGAAACGGAAAGCAGTGTTCCATCGCCACCGAGGACGAGCACGCCATCGGCGTCGACCGTCGCCAGATCAAGCTTCGCTTCTCGATCCACCGCCACCACATTCGCGCGAGCCTGCACCCAGGGCAGCAGCTCGTCGAGCGCGGGAAGCATCTTCGGCTTGCGGATATTGACGACAACTACGACTTTCATGGATTTGCGATTTTCAATTTGCGATTTGCAATTGCAAATTTCGCGACCGGCAATCGCAAATTGCAAATCGAAAATCGCAAATAAAACGCCGTCGCCACGAAAGACGACCGGGGACACGACGGCACAAGGCAGGATCTGTTTAGGGCTGCTTCCTCTCGGACCTGACCCGGTTCACAGCCGACCCTTGCATCGGACCCGGCCGTCTCTCGCGGCGACGGCAATTCAGAACAGGCATTGTAGTCGAGATTTGAGCGACCTGCCAGTAAGTGAGCCTATTGGCAAACGGGAGCCCAGCGGCTTTGCCGCGGGTTGTGCATCGTGGGCATCCAAACCCCGCGGCCGAGCCGCTGCGCTCCCGTTTGCTCCCGTTTGCAATTGAACGCTTAAGGAATCGTCGGAAGCGTCGTCGCGCTCTGTGGTTTCAGGTTGAGCATGTCGACGTACGGATTCTTCTGCGGCGTCACCGCTTGGATGGTGATGCTCTTCACGATCTGCGGCTGTTCGGGCGTGCCCGTTTTGTCGTCCTTGAGCTTCACGTTCGCGATCGCTTGCACGGCTTTGAAGCCTTCCACAACTTTTCCGAACGCGGTGAAACGGCGGTCAAATTCTTTCGTCTTGTCATAGCGCAGACAGATGAAGAACTGGCTGCCCGCGGAGTTTGCGAACTCGGTTCTGGGCAACACGCCTTGTCCTTCGATCGGATCCATCTGCCGCGCCATCGAAAGCACGCCTTCGAGGTGCTGGCGATCGTTGAACTCCGCCTCGATGTGATACCCCGGCCCGCCGGTGCCGTCGTTGCGCGGATCGCCCGTCTGAATGCAGACGTCCGGCTGAAGGCGGAAGAATTTGAGGCCGTCGTAAAACCCGCCGTTGGCGAGTGAGATGAAATTGTCGACGGTGTTGGGCGCGGAGTCGTAATAGAACAGCGCCGTCATCGGCCCGTGGTTCGTCTCGATGGTCGCAAACGACAGCGGCTCGACCTTGATGACCATCGCGTCCTGCGGCGCATCGACCCGATGATCGACGCGTGTTTCGATGACCACCGGTGTGCCGACAAAATCCGGCAGCGACTGTTTCTTTGGGACCGCCCAGAGCATGTACGTGCCAGGCTTATCGAGGCCGGGATAAATCGTCTTCACATCGATCGCGCGATCGCCGCTGATGTCGGTGGGACCCTTAGGGTCGATGATCTGCCCACCGAAATCCATCGCGATCAGCGAGACATCTCCCCCACCTTTGAACTGGATCATTAGTGGTTCGTTCGGCGTGTACCACGTGCGGGTCGGAATGAGCACCGAATAAAGCGTCAACATCACCGGCAAAACTTGCATCATGTTGGCAGCGCTCCAAGAATTAGTTGGGAGAAGCCAGGAGCCAGAAGCCAGGAGCCAGAAGGAAATGCGATTCCTTCTTCTGGCTACTGACTTCTGGCTTCTGGCTCCTTTTCTATCATGCATCCCACCTCCGCGACAGGTCGGCTGTTTTTGAGGAACAAGGACGTGGGCGAAGTGCGCTCGCGGGGGGAGGCGGATTCGTGGTGTTTTGGCGACTTCGAGCCGAACGCCGAGTTCGTCGAGTTCGCGACGCTGTTTGGAAGCTGGTCTTTGCTGATGCACGCGGAGGAAGGCGACGAAAAGATGAGCCAGGCAGCCAGCGACGAGCTGCGCCGGGCGGAGCGCGAGATCGACGCGTTGCGGGCAAAAATTTATTTCCCGAAAGACGACCAGTGGATCGACGTGGCGCAGCTGAACATCGATGGGAAGATGATCGAGTGGAAGGCGATGGAAGGACGAGCGGGCAAGTGACGACAAGAAAATGTGGCACAGCCGCCCTCGGCTGTGCTCCGCACCGCAAGCACAGCCGAGGGCGGCTGTGCCACATGTCGATTGAACGTTACGCGCGGTGGAGAGTCAGATGCACAATTTCGGCTGGCGCGTTGATGCGTAACGGGAACCAGTTCCCTGTCCCATTCGACACGATCAACTTTCGATTTCCTTTCTCATACAACCCGGACCAATAGCGGAACATCGCGGGGCCGAAGCCGAGGCGTTCGTTGAGCATGATCTGTCCGCCGTGCGTGTGGCCGGAGAGCGTGAGATCGGCGGTCGTGTAATCGAACGCATGCGGGTGATGGGCCATCAGAATGCTGAACGCATTCGGATCCGCGGGGACGGATTCGGTCATGCGGCGGATGTTGTCGTTCCCATGCGTCCAACGCGTGCCGAGAAGCTGAATGGTTTCGCCTCGAACTTTCACCAGCGTGCTTTCGTTCAGCAGCGTGGGGATGTTCGTCGACTTCATCGTGCGCTCAAAAACCGTTTTGTCGTCGATCAAATCGTGATTGCCTTCGATGAGATAAAGCCCTGCTCGCGGATCGAGTTTATGCAGCATCTCGATGCCGCGAGGCAAATCCGCGAGCGAGATGTCGATCAGATCGCCGGTGAAAAGCACGAGATCGGCACGCAGCTGGTTGGTCATTTCGACGACGCGATCGAGCGAGCCCTTGCGCGTGAAGCGGCCGATGTGCGTGTCGCTCACTTGAGCGATCGTCACGCCATCGAGATTCGGCGGAAGGTTCGGAAGCGCCAGATCGAATCGGCGAACACGCAGATCGGTCAGATGCGCCATTGCGCGGGCGGTGAGGCCACCCGCAATAAGCGGAGGCACCCCGACGATCGACGCGGCGAGGATCTCGCGTCGCGTGGGACCTTCGGTCTGCGTGTAGCCGGCGAGCTTGCTCGCCGTCTCTTTCCGGTCCGACCTCGGCGAGCAAGCTCGCCGGCTACACGCGGAAATGCGGGCTATCCCACGCAAAATCGCGACGACCAGAGCCACAAGCGCCGTGAATGGCATCACAAGCAGATGCCACAGGTAAATCATTGCCAGCACCGACTGCGGAATGATCGTGTACGAGCGCCGCCCATATCCGGGCGCGATCATGAAGATGACTAAGTAGCCGAGCATCACGCCCATGAAGAGCCCGAGCGCGAAGCGCCAGTATCTCGCGTGCGGCGCGCGACCAAGAACGTGATACGCCCACCGCCACCACAGTACATCCGCGGCGAGCAAGGCGATGATGATGACGACGAAAATCATGGATAATTGTAGGTCGCGCGACAAATCCTATACTTCCCGCCATGCGCGCGACACTCTGCGGTTTCATTCTTGCCCTGCTGCTGACCGGTTGCGTCCGTCGAACGATGGTCATTCACAGCGATCCGCCGAACGCGCTGGTGTACATGAACGGCGAGGAAATCGGCCGCACGCCGATCGAGCGCGACTTCACCTGGTACGGCACGTACGAGGTGCAGGTGCGCAAGGACGGCTATCAAACGCTCAAGACCACAAGCAAGGTGATCGCGCCGTGGTGGCAATGGATCCCGTTCGACCTCTTCGCGGAACTCTTTCCGGTGACCGATCGGCACCACCTGAATTACACGCTCGCGCCTGCGTCTACTCAGCCGGCGGATCCTGAGGTCATGTTGTCGCGCGCAACAGAGATGCGAGCCGATCTTCAATCGAGCATTCACACGCGTCCGCCGGCGACACGCGAGGCGACGACGAAGACTTCGAAGAAGAACGCGCACCCGTCCACAGCGCCGACGACGAAGCCGGCGACTTCCGCCCACTAGAATCCGCATCCGGCTTTCCTCATCACTCGACGCGCACGGGCGCGCCTATCATGGCGTCTATGCCAACGCTTCTTGATCCCATTCAAATCGGTGCCTTGCATCTGCCCAACCGCGTGATCATGGCCCCGCTCACGCGGTGCCGCGCGATCGACCGGCGGATCCCGAACGATCTCATGCGCGACTATTACGTGCAGCGCGCCTGTGCCGGAATGATTCTCAGTGAAGCCACGTCGGTCGATCCGATGGGTGTCGGCTATCCCAATACGCCGGGCATCTGGTCGGATGAGCAGGTCGAAGGTTGGAAGAAAATCACGGCGGCGGTTCACGACGCGGGCGGACGGATTCTGCTGCAGCTTTGGCACGTCGGCCGGATTTCCGATCCGTCGTTCCTTGACGGCAAACTACCGGTCGCGCCGAGTGCCACCGCCGCGAATGGGCACGTCAGTTTGCTTCGTCCGAAGCGACCGTATCCGACACCTCGAGCGCTGGAAACGAGTGAAATCCCTGGTGTGATCGCTGCGTATCGCAAAGGCGCCGAGAACGCCAAACACGCCGGTTTCGACGGCGTGGAAATCCACGGCGCCAACGGCTATTTGCTCGACCAATTCCTGCAGGATAAGACCAACCAGCGCACCGATCGTTATGGCGGATCGATCGAAAACCGCGCACGGCTGATGCTCGAAGTGACGGACGCATGCATCGACGTGTGGGGCGCCAATCGCGTCGGCATGCACCTCGCTCCCCGCGGCGATGCGCACGACATGGGCGACTCCAACCCCGCCGCCACGTTCGGCTACGTCGCCGAGCAACTCGGCAAGCGAAAGATCGCCTTCATCGTCGCGCGCGAATCACTCGGCGAGGGTCGCATCGGCCCGATGCTCAAGCAAAAGTTCGGTGGAGTCTACATCGCGAACGAAAAGTTCACGCTCGAAACCGCCGAGCAGGCCATCGAAAAACGCGAAGCCGACGCCGTCGCCTTTGGCGTACTTTTCATCGCCAATCCGGATCTGCCCAACCGCTTCGCGAAGAAGGCAGCGCTCAACACGCCGCGCCCGGAACTCTTCTACGCTTCGGGTCCCGAAGGGTACATCGATTACCCCTCACTCGAAGGTCAATGCGACGAGACACCGACTGAAGCGAGTTGAGCGCCTTCTCCCCTCTCCCTTGAGGGAGAGGGTCAGGGTGAGGGTGACGCGGGAGGGTTGACGCTCGTTCGCATCCGAAATGGACGCCGAAGGACATCCTGAGCGAAGCGGAGGATCTCGGGATCGAACGTCGCGCGCGAACTCGAGATCCGTCGCATCGCTCAGAGCGTGTGATCTTTTCAGCGTGGCGAGGGCATCTTGCCCTCGCGAACGCGGCTGTAGCCGCAAATGCGAGGGCGAGACGCCCTCGCCACGCAAAAAATCACAGACTCTCAGGATGACGACTCAACGGTATCGTGTGAAACGTGCGGGATCGACTACCGCGGTCGATCCTCACCCTTACCCTCTCCCTTCCAGGGAGAGGGGATGAGGAGAACTACGCTGCGATCGTTTGGTGAGATTCGTGCGAAGCCAGCGCGCTCTTGTTGTTCGTGATCACCACCGTCTCCCACAAGTCGATGCTCTCGAGCTTGTAGCGGTAGTCCACTTCCACGCCGGTGCGCTTGATCAGATCGTTTAGCGCCAGATCGCTCCGCCACCCGAGCTTCGTGCACAGCGGGCAGAGCCATTTTTCGACCAGGGCCAAAAATCGGTTCGTCGATTGGAAATGATTCACGATCACGATCCGCGCGCCGGGCTTCGCGACGCGCTGGGCTTCTTTGACCAGCTGGATCGGGTCACTTACGACGCTGATCACGTGGCTGATGAAAACGTGGTCGAATGTACTGTCGCCGAAGGGAAGCTGAAGCGCATTCGCCTGGAAAACGGTCGTGTGAGTCAGCCCACGTTCGCGGATCTTTTTGCGGGCTTCGCGAAGCATGCCGGCGGACAGGTCGACACCGATGACGTGCCCGCGTGGCGGATAGAAGGCCAGCGACGCGCCCGTGCCGATGCCCAGATCGAGCACTAAGTCGCTGTCGCCAATATTCATATGGTTGATCGCCCGCTCAATGCGGCGCTTCACCAGCCGGCCGAACGTCGCATCATAAAACAACGAATGGACGTCATAGATCTTCTTCGTACTCGATTCCTGCATCGCTGCGAACCTTCCCTGACTCGTTTAGGACTTCGTAACAGACCCGCAAATGTAGTGCGGACGGCAAATTTTGCCAAGATGCGATTTATCGGACGGATATGATACGTCCGATTCCCCTTACCGTTGGGTCAGGGCGTCTGACGGGTCGATGAAGAGTTGGAGAATTGCTGTTCCGGCTCGCCAGAGCGGGACGCATATAATCGAAGCTTATGACTGCGTTCGTGGAAACCTGCGTGGATACAGTGGCCGGCTCCGCCGTCAAGGTGGAACGGCACACCCGCGGGCGTCCGCGCGCACGGAAACTGCTGCAACTGTTGCAAGGCAAGAAGCGCATCCTGGTGACGTCGCACGTGCACCCGGACCCCGATGCCCTCGCGTCCAGCCATGCGCTGGCGACGCTGTTGCGCATGCAACTGCCGAAGGAAGTCCAGATCGAGATGTCGATCAAGGGCCAGATCGGCGGCGGGATCAACGAAGCCTTCACGAGATACGCGAACCTCAAGCTGATGCCGTGGGACGATGAGGCGGTCAAGACATTTGACGCGGTCATCCTTCTCGACACGCAACCCGGCTTCGCCTACAGCCCCCTGCCCGCCGGCGTGACGCCGATCGCGGTAATCGACCATCACCGCGCGCCCGGCCGCAAGCCGCAATGCGGTTTCTGCGACGTGCGCACGGACGTGGGCGCGACCAGTTCCATCGTGTTCAGCTATTTCATGGAGCTGGAGCAAGCGATCCCCGCGGACTTGAGCGCGACGCTGCTCTACGCGATCGAATCCGATCTTGCCGGCGCGAGCGGCCAGCCGGGCAGCCTCGACAACATCGCCCTCTCGAGCCTCACGCTGACGGCCGACATGCACATCTTGTATCAGATGCGCTACGTCGACCTTCCGCAGAGCTATTACATCGCGTACTACAACGCGCTCTCGAGCGCGATGTTCTTCGAAAACGCGCTGATCGCGCAAGTGGACGGCGTCGATTCGCTCGAGCAGCCGGCGGTGCTCGCCGACTTCCTGTTGCGATTCGACCAGGTACAATGGGTCTTGGTGACCGGCATTCACGAAAAACGTCTGGTTCTCAGCCTGCGCACGAGCAGCAAACAGCTGTCGGGCGGCGCGATCATGCGCCGGCTCGTCCGCAAGATCGGCGTGGGCGGGGGACATCGCACCAAGGCCGGCGGATTCATCGAGCTCGAAAATGGCTCGGCCGCGGAAGTGGAGCGCATCCGCAAGGTGTTGCGTCGTCGCCTGCTCCGCGCGCTCAAGATCAAGAACACACGCGGCGAACGCCTCGTGCCCAAGGGTCCGGACGGCGTGAAACTCGGCTCGACTTCGATCAAGCAAGCCTCCCCGACTCCGACCGTTCCGGTCGTCGTACGATAGGGTCGCGCGGGAAGATTGTTCCCCCGACCCCACTCCCGTAGTATCCCCGTTTCGACCGATTTTTGACCCAAATGAGCGGCGTGGTCGCATTTGGTGACCACGTGATAAAAGCCATGAGCGAACAATTATCCAAAGCCTACGAACCGACGACCATCGAAGCCCAGGCGCTGAAAGCCTGGAACGACACACATGCCTTTCATGCCGAACCGACCGATCCCGGACAGCCCTACAGCATCGTCATTCCGCCACCGAACGTGACCGCGGCGTTGCACTTAGGTCATGCCCTGAACAACACGCTGCAGGACATCCTCACCCGTTACCACCGCATGCTCGGCGACAACACCTGCTGGCTGCCCGGCACGGATCATGCCGGCATCGCCACGCAAACCGTGGTCGAGAAACGCGTGCTGAAAGAACAAGGCAAGCGCCGCACGGACTTTCAGCGCGACGAATTCGTGAAGCTTATCCAGGCATGGAAGGACGAGTACGAAAAGACGATCACGGGCCAGCTCAAAGCCATGGGCTGCAGCTGCGATTGGGACCGTCAGGCCTTCACCATGGACGAACCGCGCGCCCGCGCCGTGCGCGAAGCCTTCTTCCAACTCTTCAAAGACGGCCTGATCTACCGCGGCAAAAGATTGGTGAACTGGGATCCCGCCACACAAACCGCGCTCGCCGACGACGAAGTGGAGATGGAAGAAATCGACGGCCACTTTTACTACCTGCAATATCCTTTGGCGGAGCCCGCTTCAGCGGGCGGGCCCACCCACGTGACGGTGGCAACCACCCGCCCCGAAACGATGCTCGGCGACACCGCCGTCGCGATCAACCCAAAAGACCCGCGCGCCCCGGCGCTTCGTGGAAAGAAGGTGCGTCTTCCCATCGTCAACCGCATCATTCCGATCATCGAAGACGAGTACGTGGTCCTCGCCGATCCAAACCGCGACGACGCCAAGGCGCGCTACGCGAGCGGCTTCCTCAAAGTCACCCCCGCCCACGATCCGAACGACTACGAGCTCGGCCGCAAGCACGGCCTGCCACTGATCAACGTGATGGCGCCCGACGGCTCCATCTCTGACAAGCACGGCTGGACCGACATCGGCGACGCGGAGTTCGTCCTCGGCCTCGACCGCTACGAAGCGCGCAAAGCCATCCTCGAATGGTTCCGCCAGAAAAAACTGCTCGAAGACGTGAAGCCCTATCGCCACAGCGTGGGCCACAGCTACCGCAGCCACGTCCCGATCGAGCCGTACCTCAGCGACCAGTGGTACTGCAAAGTGACGGATGATCGTTTGGCGGCCGCGGCGTTACGCGCGATGGCCGCGGATCAGCGCACTCTGATCCCCTCTCCCTATGAGGGAGAGGGTAAGGGTGAGGGTGGATCGTCATCGTCAGAGTCGAGCAGTGCAACTTCGCAAAACAACGGGTCGGCTACTCCCACGCTCGACCCTCACCCTAACCCTCTCCCTTCCAGGGAGAGCGGAGCAGAGGAACAGCTCCGCTTCTTCCCCGCCCGCTACGCCAAGACCTTCCAATCCTGGCACGAAAACATCCGCGACTGGTGCATCAGCCGCCAGCTTTGGTGGGGTCATCGCATCCCCGTCTGGCGGCTCCCGGAGGGACGCCTGTCGGACAAGCTGAACGATCAGCAGTTCGAAGCGGTGATCGAGCAGCTGACCAAATGGGGACAGGAAAACCGCATCGCGATGACGCACCGCGCTGAGCGTGCCGAAGCGCGTCCGGAGGACATCGCCGATCGCTCGCTGCCCTTCACCTTCGTGTGCGTGCGCGATCCGAACGATCGCGAGATTATCGACGCGCTCGAAAAGTATGGCGCCGTGCAAGATCCGGATGTGCTCGACACATGGTTCAGTTCCGGCCTCTGGCCGCTCTCCACCCTCGGCTGGCCGGACGACACGCCGGCACTGAACAAGTGGAACCCGACGAACGTGCTCGTGACCGCCCGCGAGATCATCACGCTCTGGGTCTCGCGGATGGTGATGTTCAACCTGT
Organism: Phycisphaerae bacterium; assembly: GCA_025924315.1. Taxonomy (GTDB): domain Bacteria; phylum Planctomycetota; class Phycisphaerae; order Tepidisphaerales; family Tepidisphaeraceae; genus JAICIO01. The sequence goes on along the minus strand of JAICIO010000045.1, from coordinate 5,180 downwards.
ACTTCCGCAATCGCCTGCCGTTCACCGAGGTCTACATCAACCCGGTGGTGCAGGACGGCGAAGGGCGGAAGATGAGCAAGTCGCTCGGCAACGGCGTCGATCCGCTGGACATCATTCACACGCACGGCGCCGACGCGATGCGCTTCACGCTCGCCACGATGGCGACCAACACGCAGGACGTGCGCATGCCGGTCGAGAAGGACGCCAAGACCGGCCGCAACACGAGCCCGAAGTTCGACATCGGCCGAAATTTCTGCAACAAGCTCTGGAACGCCACGCGGTTCCTTTTCATGAACCTCGAATCGGTGCCCGTGGCGGCGGTCGATGAATCGCAATGGTCGATCGTCGATCGCTGGATCCTCTCGCGCCTTTCGCGCACGGTGCAGACGACCGAAGAGGCGATGAAGAATTATCGCTTCGATGTGTATTCGAAAGCGTGCTACGACTTCTTCTGGGGCGATCTGTGCGACTGGTACATCGAAGCGATCAAGCCGCAGATGCGGGATGAGCAACGCGCCCCGCACGTGGCGAACATTCTGGCAACGGCGCTCGACGTGTCGCTGCGCCTGATGCACCCGATGATCCCATTCATCACGGAGATCCTCTGGTGGAAGCTGAACGAGGTGCGCCCACAGCGCGGCATCCCAAACCGCATTACACCCGGCGACAATGCACAGCTCATCCGTGCGCGATGGCCGAAGTACGACGAGCGCATGGACGGCCTCACGAGCGAAGGCGCCGAGCATGTCTTCACACGATTGCAGGAGATCATCACCGAGATCCGCAAGGTGCGGAACGATCACAACGTCAGCCCAAAGCAACCGGTGACCGTCTCGATCCAGGGCCCCGAAGAATCGATTCGCCAGGTCGAAGCGAACAAGGCGCTGATCGAGCATCTCGCGATTTGCGAGGTAAAGGAAGCCGCTTCGCGGCTTAGCGCGATCGCAGCAACCGCCGCGAAATCCCAAGCGGCGGGATGCGAATTGTTCATCGAAGGCGCGCTAGATGAGAAGGCCGAAGCCGAACGCAGCTCAAAGCGTCGCGAAGAGATCGTGAAACAGATCGGCGCGATGAAGGGACGACTGGCGAATGCAGGTTACATCGCCAAAGCCCCGCCGCATCTGGTGAAACAAACCCAGGATCAGCTCGCAGCGCTTGAAGCGGAGCTCAACAAACTCGAAGAATAAAAAATCCACGAAGGGCACGAAGGACACGAATGAAATCCAAAAAAAGAATGCTTCGTGTCCCTTCGTGTTCTTCGTGGACAATTCTCTTTCTTCTCTGCTCGATCAGCACGCCGGCGCAAACGACCAAAGAATATCGTGACGCGGGTTTCGGGATTCTCGCACGGATCGATCGCGCCTTCGCGATGCCCGAGCCCAGTCTGCTCGCCGGCCAGATCGATCGGCCGCATCCCGGGAAGCCGCCCTACGCGAATATGTGGGCGGAAGGCGTCGAGCTCACCGCCCTCACCGCGGCGGTAAAACTCGATCCCTCGTACACGCCCCGATTGAAAACATTCATCACCGCCCTGAACCGCTACTGGATTGTGAAAGATGGCCTCGGCGCCTACAACGGCACGCTCCACGGCAAGACCGAACGCTACTACGACGACAATGAATGGATCGTGCTCGGGCTCCTCGAGGCGTACGACGTGTTGCGCGACGACACGCTCCTCGATCGCGCAAAAGAAACCTTCCGCTTCGTCATGAGCGGCGAGGACGAAAAACTCGGCGGCGGGATTTACTGGCGCGAATCCGATCGCGCGACGAAGAACACCTGCTCCAACGCCCCCGCCATCGTCTGCGCCCTTCGCCTCGAACAGCTCGCGCACGATCCCGCGAATCTCACGATCGCCCTCGATCTTTACAAATGGACAAACGCCACACTCCAAGACAAAGACGGCCTCTACTTCGATCACATCGATCTCGCCGGCAAGATCAATCGCTCCAAGTTTTCGTACAACAGCGCCCAGATGATCCGCGCGAACTGCCTGTTCTTCGACCAGTCGCACGATCAAAAGTACATGAGCGAAGCCCAGCGGATCGCGCACGCGGCCATCAAGCAGTGGATCGCGAGCGACGGCGCGATCCGCGACGACGGATGTTTCGCACATCTGCTGACGGAATCGCTGCTCGAACTCGGCGCGCGCGACCACGACCCCGCGTGGCGGGAAACAGTGAATCACGCGCTTCAGTTTCTGCTGACGAAGAACGCCGATCCGGCCGGTTTCCATCCGAAGCATTGGAACGAAACGCCCCCCGAGCCGCTGCAACACATCACCTTGCTGACCGAAGCCAGCGCCGCCCGCGCCCTCCTTCGCGCCGCGTGGCCCCAATGAGGCGCATGCTCGCTCAACTCGACAGCTCGACGAATGAACGCGGCTGGCGGCAACCGCTCGCAACCGCCGAGCGAGTGCTGTTTGCTGATGCGGCCGGTCGTGCACAGTGCGTGGATCCCGACGGCCAAGTCATCCAATCGTGGAATGATCCCCTCGAAGCGCTCGCGTGGATGTCGAAGTCGATTGCGCAAGATTCGCGATGGATCGGCTATGTCAGCTACGACCTCGGGCGATGGTTCGAACAGCTTCCCACGAAGGCGCGTGATGACTTATCGCTACCGCTGTTCGCGTTTGGCCTATGTGGCACAGCCGCCCTCGGCTGTGCTCCCTCCGCACACACACAGCCGAGGGCGGCTGTGCCACACCAAGCTGATTTGCAATCGACGTTTTCGCGAGATGCCTACGAGCGCGCCGTCGCTCGCGTGATCGACTACGTCCGCGCTGGCGATGTGTTTCAGGTGAATCTTTCACAACGCTTCACCGCCGCGCTCACGTGTGCACCGCACGATCTCTATCAACGTCTCGCGCCCGCGAAGTACGGCGCGTTTCTCGACTTCGGCGACTTCGCGCTCATCAGTAATTCGCCAGAGCTGTTTCTGAAAGTCGATCGCGACCGCCGCGTGATCACCCGTCCCATCAAGGGGACACGCCCGCGACTGCCGGGAATGGAAGAGCAACTCCGCCAATCCGCAAAAGACACCGCCGAGCTGAACATGATCATCGACATGGAGCGCAATGACCTCGGCCGCGTGTGCGAGATCGGCAGCGTTCGCGTGACCGAAGCGCGCGTCATCGAAGCACACCCCACCGTCTATCAAGGCGTCGCCACAATCGAAGGAGAGTTGCGCCAGGGCGTCACATTCGTTGATCTCATGCGCGCCACCTTCCCCGGCGGAAGCATTACGGGCGCGCCGAAGATCCGCGCCATGGAAATCATCGAAGAGTTCGAACCCGTTCGACGAGGCCCCTACTGCGGCGCGATCGGCTACCTCGATTCGGACGGCACAATGCAGTTCAACATCGCCATCCGAACCATGATCGCAAAAGCCGGCAAGGTTCACATCCCCGTCGGCGGCGGGATTGTTGCGGATTCTGTGCCCTCATCCGAATATGAGGAGACGATCGTAAAGGCGAAGGCGATGTTCGATGCGTTAGGCATTCGCGACTTTTCGTAGGACGGGCTACCAGCCCGAGCATTGAATGGGCGCGGGCGGGTAGCCCGTGCTACGGACATGGAAATCAGGATTCGTAAAGCAACGCCCGACGACGCGCCCGCGATCTGCGCGATGCACATCGATTCGATCCGGCGAAGTTGTGCGAAGGATTACACGCCGGAGCAGATCGAGGCGTGGGCGGGACGGAAGGTTCCGGCGGATTACACGAGGGGGCTCGAAGTCGGTGAGACGATTGTCGTCGCGGAAGCGGAAGGCCACGTCGTCGGTTTCGGTTCCATGCGGGCGAACTGCATCCGCGGAATGTATATCGCGCCCGAATTTCAGCGACGTGGCGTCGGGCGACAACTGCTGGTGGAGCTGGAGCGCATCGCACGAGTCGGCGGATTTGAAAATCTGCGGCTCGAATCAACATTCAACGCCCTGCCGTTCTATAGCTCACAGGGGTTTGCGCAGGGCGAGCGGACGAGCCATCGCATGCGCGGCGTGGAAATCCCGTGCGTCCGCATGAGCAAAGACTTGAGGAAACATATGAGCCGTCGGACCGAGTGGCAGAAGATCAAGATCAGCGACGAGGCGTTTGAGTCGGCCGGCGTGTTCGACGTGAACAACGACGGCCAGCTCGACATCGTCAGCGGCGGGTACTGGTACGAAGGCCCGTCGTGGAAGAAGCACAAGCTGTGCGACGTGAGCCAGCACGGCGAGTATTTCGATGATTTTTCTACGATTGCGCTGGATGTAAACGGCGACGGATATCTGGATTTCATCACCGGCGGATGGTGGGGAAACCAGCTGGTGTGGCGCGAAAATCCGAAAGGCGACACATGCGAGTGGAAGACCCATGTGATCGAAAAGATGGGCAACATCGAAACCACACGCGCGTGGGACGTCGATGGCGATGGCGAGCTTGAGATCGTGCCCAACACGCCGGGCGAAGGCATCAAGATCTACAAACTGATCAAAGGCGCCGGCGGCAAAGGCACGGGCAAGTTTCAACGGTTCGATATCACGACTGTTCCGCAGGGGCACGGCCTGGGCTTCGGCGATGTTCTCTCGAACGGCAAGAATTGTTTCATCGTGAATAACGGATTCTGGGAACCGACGGGCGATCCGCTGAAAGATCCGTGGACGTTTCACGCCGAGTTCGATTTCGGTCGGATGGCGAGCGTGCCGATTTTGTGCGTCGATGTCGATGGCGATGGCGTGAACGAGCTGATCGTCGGCCAGGCACATGGCTACGGCCTGCATTACTGGAAGCGACAGCGCAACAGCGACGGCTCGCGCACGTGGTCGCGGCACGCGATCGACCCGTATTTCTCGCAGTACCACGAGCTGCAGTGGCTCGACATCGATAACGACGGGCAGAAGGAACTGATCACCGGCAATCGCTACCGCGCCCATTGCGGCACGGAAGCCGGCGAGACGGATATCGTCGGCCTCTACTGCTTCAAATGGAACGGCGAGTTTTTCACCAAGCAGGTGATCGACCACGGCCCGGTACCGCATGCGAGCGGCACCGGGATTTTCATGTCGATCGTCGATATCGACGGCGACGGCCGGCTCGACATCGTCGCGCCGGGCAAAGAAGGTTTGTATCTCTTCAAAAACCTCGGCCCGGAACAAGTCGGCCTGAAGAAGTAATGTGTGGCACAGCCGCCCTCGGCTGT
>JAICIO010000044.1 GCA_025924315.1 Phycisphaerae bacterium | reverse complement strand
GTTCGCACTGAGCCGCCGGCGGTCACCTGCTTTTCCTGCATTGCTTCGAGCATTGCGCTTTGCGTCTTGGGCGTCGCGCGATTGATTTCGTCCGCGAGGACGATCTGGGCGAAAATCGGTCCGCCCATGAAGGTGAACTGACGCCCGCCGTGTTCGGTCTCCATGATGACGTTCGTGCCAATGACGTCCGCGGGCATCAGGTCCGGGGTGAACTGAATGCGGCTGAACTTGAGCGAAAGCGCATCCGCCAGCGCGCGAATGAGCGCCGTCTTGCCGAGGCCCGGCACGCCTTCGAGAAGCGCATGTCCGCCGACGAACAGGCACGTCAGCACTCCATCCACAATATCCTGATGTCCGACGATGGCCTTGGCGATCTCCGCCTGCACGGCGTGGTAGTCATTTCTGAAAGCATCGCAAAGCTGCTGGACTTGCGGATCGACGCCTTGCACTTGTGATTGAGCTGCCATTGTTTCGTGTCCTCTTCTTCTCGTGGCACGGGCGCCTCGCCCGTGCAAAACAAACTACTGCTGCTTCGGATCGTTCGTCATGTCGGTAATGTGCTGTTGCGCGCGACGCTTCGCTTCGAGCAATCCACCCGTGTGGAACGATCGCCGCGTTTCACGCTCGGGCTCGGGCTTCGGCGCGTCGCGCAAAACGCTCGCCGCCGCGGGCGCTGCGAAGCCGCTTGCCAGGATATTTGGCGTTGTCTTCGCGGTCGTGGTTGTGGCGATGCCTTCGTGCACTTTCTTCAAACTCTCCAGCGTCCGCGCCGGCTGCGCCTGCGGGGCGGTTGTGTAACTGCGAACGTATGTCATGCCCGCGAACGCCATCTGCTTCATGTGCTTCCAGTCCCACGCGATGCGCCGGACTGCAACGTCGATCAGGATCATCGTCACGACCGTGATGAGCAAGCCATCAGTAATCGGCCGGGAACTGGTCGATTCGGACAACCCGTCGCGCGTGAAAAGGTTCGCCATCGCGGCGCCATGCTCAAACGACGGCAGCAATCGCCCGCCGGTGCGATTGGCGATGTCGGCCAGCTGGGCATCGTTGCTCTGCAGGTCGCGAAGCTCGATCGACGACTGAGTCGAAACGCCCGCCAGCAGCGAGCCGCGCTGGCCGTTTGGCCCGCTGAATTGTATGCCCGCGACGTGGCCGCCGGGCTCGTGCGAATCGAACGTTGTTTCATACCGCCCGGGTCCCGTCTGCACGAGCGCGAGATCTTCCGGCGGCGTGTCGCGCGGTCCGGCGACGCGACCGGCGAAGGTATAAAAGTTAATTGCATCACCAACGCGATCGGTCGCCTCGACGATCAGGCGCGTGCGATTGCCCTCGCGCACGGTCTGCACTTCAAAATCATTGCTCATCGCCGGCCGCTCGACGGTGCGAAGAAGCTGCGCCCAGAACTTGCCGAACATGGGCGAGGCGACCCACTGTGGCGCCCAGCGCTTGGTGGCGTCCGCGGTGAACACCGCGGCGCGCCCTAGGCCGGATTGCCATTCGGAGAGGATCGGATCGCGGTAGCGATTCGGCGTCACGAGCGCGGTGTTGACGAGTGGGCTCGGCTTCACGCTCGTGAGCACCATGCCGTTGAGCAGCGGAAGCGATTCGCCCGCGAGGCCCTGAATCAGCTGATCGGCCGCGTGTGTTTGCGCGACGATGATTCCCGCCGGCGGTTCGCTGATGAGCTGGCGGCGAAGCGTACGCGCTTCGCGCACAAAAACCTGCGTGAGCTGTTTCGGTGAATCGACGCTGTACGCGGCGCCTCCGCTCGCTTGCGCAATGCGCGCGAGCAGCGGGCGATCGGCATCGGCGCCGACGGCGATGGTCGAGACCGTGATCTTTGCCGCGCGGACTCGCTTCATCGACGCTTCGAAGTTTCCGGGCTCACTCTGGCCGTCGGTCATGAGGAGGATGCGCTTCGACGCGACATCTTTGGGTGAAAGTTTCGCGAGCGCATCGCACGCGGCGTCGAGCGCGGGGACGATCGCGGTTCCACCCGCGGGCGCGATCGAGCGGATGCGCCTTTCATTCAGCGCGGCGTCGTGATTCGGGCCGAGGCCGATGACCCACGTCGGCTGATCGTCGAACGCGATCATGCCGAGCCAGTCGTCGCGCTGAAGGGTCTGCAGCGAAAGAATGGCGGACTCGTTGGCGATCTGCTGCTTGCTGATCTCGGGCGCGCCGGGCATCGGGCCGGACATTGAGCCGGAGTGGTCGAGCACGAGCACGATCGCCCCCGCGGGCAGGACGCGCTCGGCGGGGATTTCCATGTTCACCGGCACGACTTTTTCCAACTCGCTGCCCTGCCAGTTGCCGGCGCCAAGCGTGTCCGGCCCGCCAATCACAAGCAATCCGCCGCCGAGTTCGTGCACATACTGCGAGAGAATCCGATCCTGCTGCGCGGTGAGTCCGCCGGCGCCGATCGAAACATTCGCGAGGATCACCGCATCGTAAGGTTGTAGATCCACCAACCGCGAGGGGAACTGATCCGGGCGAATGTGGTTATCGGCGGAGATGTCGATGCCCTGTGATTTCAGCGCGTCGATCAGTGCTGAACCCGTCGTGGGCGTGCCCGTGTTATCGACGTAAAGAATTTGCCCGTGTCCACGGACGAACGTGAAGGACTCGGCGACGTTGTTGCCGGCGAGTTGATCGTCGCTCGCGTTGTCGGCGATGAAGCTGGCGCGGAAGAGGTGAATTCCGCTGCCTTGCGACGGTGGCACTTTCACGCGGAACGAATTCGTGCCGGGCGCGAGCTCGACCGGGATTGACGCCTGCACACCGGGTGTGTTCGGATCGAGATCGAGGGGCGCATCCTGATCGGTCACGCTCAATCGGCCCGGAACCCGAAAGGCGCTCGTCGATTTCACGTATACGTCGATCGAAAACGGTTCGCCCTCGCGCGTGCTCGTGGGTGAGGCGATGCGCTCGACCATCACTTCTTTCGCGATGCGATAGGTCATTGGGATGACGTCGATGGGGATGTGAAGCGACGCCGCCGCGGAGAGGGCGTCGTCGGTGGCGCCTTGCGTGGCGTTGCCATCGCTGATCAAGACGAGGCGTTTCATCGCGTCGCTGTGGAATGACGCGAGGCCGGTCTGGATGGCGCCGGCGATGTCGGTTCCGTCGGCGGCGGAGTGCTGGGCGTGGCCCTGATCTTTATGAAGCGACGTGTCGGGCATCGCGTCGATCATCGCCTGAGAATCGAAACCCACGACGCCGATGCGATCGCCGGCGGGCTTGTTCTTGGCGGCATGCTGAAGGAAGTCGTCGAACTTTTCGCCGTTGGAATCGCCGGCCGCATTTGTGGAGGCGGAAACGTCGCGCAGCACCATCACTTCGACGTCTTTGTTGCGCTGCTGCCAATGCGCCCCCGCGAGCAGGAGAACGACGAACCAGATCACGCACAATCGAACACCGATGGCGACCCACTGCCGCGTCGGGCCGAGCCATCGCAGGGACTTCGATCCGGTGTAAACGACCATCCCCGCCAGCGCGCAGAAGATCCCCAGCGCCGCCGGCACGGAGAGGTATTCCAGCCGCAGCGGAAAGGCGAGTCGATCGAAGATGGTTGTCGCTGCCGGTGTCACGTGCTCAAGCCCGAAGTCCGAAGCCCGAATGGCGAATCAATGCTCGAATGACCGAATGGCCAAATGACCGAACGATGCGCCTCGTCATTCTGAGCAAAGCGAAGAATCTCGGGTTCGGGCGCGTATACCGATTTCGAGATCCTTCGCTGCGCTCCGGATGACATTCGGCCTGCTCATGAAAACATCTGGGCATTCGGTCATTCGGTCATTGAATCGACATTCGGGTTTCGGAATTCGGATTTCTTACTGGTCTCCTTGTTCTCGTTCTCTCATCTTTTGCTGCGCGCGGCGTTTGGCTTCGAGCAGGCTGCTCGTATGGCCTTGCTCGGGGACGCCGCCTTTGGGTTCTTTGCCTTTTGGAGCGGGCGGGATCGGTTTGTCGCTGGCGCCGCCCACCACTTTGCTGATGTCGCCTTCGACGCCTTCCTTGGCTTCGAACTTGGCTTTCGGATTTGGGCGCTGCGACGGTGCTCCCTCTTCCGCGACTTTGAATTTGGTTTCCGCGACTTCGCCGCGCACTTTTTTGAGCGCGTCGAGCGTCGGGGCGCTTTCGACCTTGCGCTGCGTGGTGTACATGCGGATCTGTTCACCGGCGGCGGCGACCAGGCGCTTGGTGCTCTGCCAGTCCCAGGCGATTCGGCGAATGGCGATGTCGATGATGATCAGCGCGAGCAGGATCGGGATCATGATGTCCCAGATCGGCAGCGGGGACGCGCTGGGTTGCAGTCCTTCGCGCGTGAAGAGGCCCGCGGTCGCTTGTTGCCACGGCTGATCATAATAGCGCCCGCCGGTGCGCTCCGCGATTTGCTTGAGGAGGGCTTCGTTGCTCTTGAGATCGCGCAGTTCGGGCGATGCGTTCACCGCCATGCCGGAAACGATCAGCCCCGCGGCGCCTTTCGGGCTCTTGTAACTGAGCGACGCCGCATAGGTGCCCGGCTCTTTCGCATCGAACTCGCCTTCGTAGGTGCCGGGGCCTGTCTGCACGAGGCGAACCGGCAGCGGCTTGTTGTCGGGGCCGACGACGGCGCCATTGATGCTGAGGAAGTTGAGGAACGCGTCGTCCTTGTTCGTCGCTTCGACAGTAATTTTCCCCTTGTCGCCGACTTGCGTGGTCTGCACTTCAAAGTCGGTGCTCATCGGCGGACGCGCGACGCCGCGCACCACCTGCGTCCAGAACTTGTCGTAAAGTGGGCTCCCGGCCCACTGGAAACCCCAGCGGTTGTAGGCGTCGCTCGTCCACACGGCGGCGCGACCGAGACCGGTTTGCCAATGTGCGAAGACGGGATCATTGTTCTTCCCGCCGAGGATCGGCACTTCGACCTGCGGATTGGGCTTGCGGCTGGTGAGGACCATGCCGCTGATCGCGGGGAGATCGCCAGGCAGGCCCTTCATCATGTCGCTGCTGGTGGGCGTGCGCCGCAGAGGGATGTACGGCGGTTTCGTTTCCTCATAGATCATCGAGCGTCGCACGACGCGCGCTTCTTTGATGAAGATTTGCGGGAGCTGCCCAGGGTTCGATTCGATCGGGCCGTAGACGCGTCCGCCGGTGCGTTTGGCCATCGCCTGCATCTGCGGGCTGGGCGTGCCGGGTGTGTGGGTGTAGATCGTGACGGTCGAGATCGTCACCTTCTGCTGCTTATACTGATCCATCAGCTTGTCGCTCGGCATGGCGGGGTCACCATCCGAGACGACGATCACGTGCTTCTGCCGCGCGTCCGAGCGCACGAGCCCGCCTTGCCCATTGATGCCGTTCATCGCGACGTTAAGCGAGTCGTCGAAGCTCGGCATATCGCCGACCTGCATGTTCTTGATGGCGGCGTTCACGCGCGAGCCGTCGCCCTTTTCGCTCAGCGGGTAATCCCAATTGCTCATCCCGCCGTTCCAACCGAACGTGATCACGCCGACTTCATCGCGCGAGCTGAGCGTCTCGACGGCCTTCAACGCGCACTGCATGCCCCAGAAGTTGCCGTCCGGCATTTCGCAGCTGTGCATCACGAGCACGAGCGCGCCTTTGGGGATCACGCGCTGGGCGGGAATCTCCATGTTCACCGGCAACACTTCTTCGAGCTTTGAGCCCTGCCACCCGCCGGCGCCGAAGGTGTCTTCGCCGCCGATCATCAACAGCCCGCCGCCGAGATCGTGCACATACGCCGCGAGCATCTTCTGCTGATCGTCGGAGAGGCCGCCAGCGCCGCGCGGGACGTTGCCGAGGATGATCGCGTCGTAGTTCTGCAGCTCCATCAGGCTGGCGGGGAACTGATCGACGCCGGTGCGTTCGTTGTCGAGCTCGATCTCCGCGCGCTGCAGGGCCTGCCGCAGCATCACGCCGCGCTGATCCGGGCTGTTGTCGATGTAGAGGATCTTGCCTTTGCCCTTCACGTAGGTGAACGCGCTGGCGGTGTTGTTGTCGAGCAGCGTGTCGCCTTGCTTTGGCGTTTCCCCGGGCTTGGGTTGCTGGCCGACTTCGGCGCTGACGTTTTCGCCTTCGAAGATCGCTTTGAACTGGTGAATGCCGAAGGCCTGGAGCGCCGGAACATAGACGCGCTCGTGATTGGTCCCCGGCTGCAGCGTGACAATGCGCGTCGCCTGCACGCCGGGCGTGCTGGCGTCGAGATCCATCGGCGCGTCGTTGTGCAGGACGGAGAGCTTGCCCTGCACCGGCAGCGCGTTGGTCGATTTAAGGTACACGTCGAGCGTGAACGGCTCGTTTTCGCGCTTCCACGTCGGCGCGACGAAGTGATCGACCATCACTTCATGCTGGATGTCGTACCTGAGAGGAAAGACGTCGATGGGAACATGCTGAGAAGCGGCGGCAGCGACGGCTTCGTCAATGTTGCCCGCGGTCGCATTGCCGTCCCAGAAGAGCAGCAGGCGATGCATCGCGTCCTTGCTCATGGTCGCCAGCGCCAGCTGAATCGCCGCCGCGGCGTCGGTGCCGTTGCCGGCGGCGCGAATCGCGTGCGTGTCCTGCCGCAGCGTGATGTTCGGCACGTCATCGATCTGCGGCGTATTGCTGAAACTCACCTGACCGATGCGATCGTCCGGCTCTTTGTCCGGCGCCTTCGTGGCGGTCTGCAGTTCATCGTCGATCGATTGCTGCAGCGACTTGCCCGGATAATCGTGAACCTCCATCGTCGACTGGCTCACGTCACGGATCGCCATCACCTCAACGATCTTGTTCTGCCGCTGCCACCGAATCCCGCCGATGATGAGCACGAATAGCAGCAAGACGAGCAACCGCGCAACAATCGCGACCCATTTCCGAACCGGCCCCAACCCCGAAAGCGACCGCATCCCCAGCAGCACGATCGGAATCGCGCACGCGACAAAGATGCCCAAAGCCAGCCAGCCGGAGAAGTACTCCAGCTTGATGGGGTTCGCGAAGGCGAGGATGAAATCGAACGAATCCAAATTCTTTTTTTGTCCACGAATGGACACGAATCTTCACGAATGGATTCGGAGTTCTTCCTTATTCGTGTTCATTCGTGTCCATTCGTGGACAATCTCTTTTCAAAACTCAAACACCTGCAACCGATTGTTTCCGGAGTCGACGGTTATGATCCGATCCCGCTTATCCACGATCGCCGCCCAGGGATACGCGAGCTGACCGGGATCTCTTCCCGCGCTGCCCCAGATCGCCAGACCCTCGCCGGTGATCTTGTTGATTTTCTGGATGCGGTTGTTGCCTTGCTCGCAGACGATGAGGTTGCCGTCATGGTCTTCGTCGAGGCCCCATGGGTAGCGGAATTCGCCCATTCCGCTGCCGCACTTGCCCATGTTGCGGAGGAACGTGCCGTCGGTCTTGAACACCACGACGCGATGATTACACGCATCCGTCACATAGAGAATGTCGTGATCGATCACCATGCTTTGCGGGCGCGAGAACTCTCCGTCGCCCTGGCCCATTTTGCCGAAGGTGTAGAGGAACGTGCCGTCGGGTTTAAAGACCTGGATGCGATCGTTGTCGCCGTACTCGGAAACGAACACATTTCCCTTCGAATCGAACGCGACGTCGGTTGGGTAAATGAAATCGCCCGGCCCCGTCCCCATCTTCCCCCACTGCCGCAGCAACTGCCCCTGCGGCGAGTAAACCATCACGCGTTGATAGTGCGTGTCCGGAACATACACATTTCCATCCGGCCCGACCGAAATCCCGACGGGTTTCCCATGCTCCCAATTCGGCATCCGCCATTCGTTGAGGTATTTGCCGTTGTGATCGAAATGCTGAACGCGAGCGACGCGATCGACGACAAAGAACGTGTCGTCAATCGAGTCATACGTCGCGGCGCGCGGATAAGCGACCTGGCCGGGACCCGTGCCGGTGTCGAGCCAGATGTTCTCCGGCTCCTTCGAGGATCCGCACCCAGCAAGTTGTAGAACGAGCACAAGCCCAATAAGAGGCCCGGCGGCTTTAGCCGCAGGGAGCGCCGCACCGGATCTGATCGCAATCGCCCGCACCGCTCGCGATCCGATCACCGTGAGCAACAACGCCCCGATCGCCAGCACGATCACGATCCCGCAGAGCAACAATGATCCCTCGATCATCGAGTCGTAGCGCAGCATGTGCACCCACGTCATCAGCATGGGAACCATTGGTTGCGGACGCTGCGGGCTGATCAGCACCGTCGCGGGGACTTCGGTCAGCGAAAGGATCATGACGAGCATCGCCGACGCCCCCAGGATTGGCCATGCGAGCGGCCAGATGACATGCCACGCCGTTTGAGCCCGGGTGGCGCCGTCCACCGACGCCAAATCGCGCAGCTCGCGCCACGGCCTCGACCAGCTCAAACCAGCCGCCATCAGGGCCATCCAACCAAACCGTCCGACGTACGCCATCACGATGATTGGCAAGCCGTTATAAACCCAATCCAGCGCCGGATGATTGTACAGGCGGATCAAAGCGATGGCGAGCATTTGCCCGCCGATCAAGAAGGTGATTCCGCCTAGCACGATAGCTAACGGCCTGCGGCGCAAAGCCCCGGACAAAGCCAGCAATAACGCCACGATTCCGCTGACGGATGCGATGACAAGCGACCCCGTCGCCTGCGGTGCGAACTCGTTGTAGACCTCCATTGGAGAGAGGTGCCGCTTCAAGGAAACGTACATCGCCACCATCGGCACGCCGACCGTAAACGCCATGACCACCCATGCGAGCGCGACGACCCATCCGCGCGCATTCAGCGCGCGGGGCCACGGGCCGACCTGCACCGCTTCAGTGACGCTCAATCCCCGCGACGCGATGTAGGCGATGAGCGACAGCAATCCCATCGTCACAAGCAGCGGAAGCAGCGTCGCCAGCGCCGCCGCGGCGCGCGCTGCTTGTCCGGTTACTCCCACGATCTCTTCGCTGCTGCGCTCCCCGCGCGCTCCGACGGGACCGAACGTTTGCGTGATCGGATTATTCGGCGAGGAAAACGCGCCGGTCTCGAACACCATGCGCGTTTCCGTCGCGACGACGGAAATCCCCGTCGGCTCATATACCGCGAATTCCTGCACGGCCAGCACCGTGCAGATGCAAAACGCCGCCAGCGCCGGCGCGAGCAAATGCCGCAGTGTGATTCGCCACAGCACGCCGTCGAGCAGCGCCTGTTCCTGCACCTGCGTGTCGAGCCGCCGCAGCGACAACCCCATCAGCGCCGCCGGCAACGGCCAAAGCCAGGTCGAGAGGGTCCAAATACACCGCAGAATGTCCGGCACGGTCGCCGGCGCGAAATCAAACGCATTCTGCGTCGCGATGCCGGAGTGGCCGTACCACACGCCGATGATCCGCAGCATCTGCTTCCACCCATACGCAAACACAATCGACGGCAGAAGCAACCCAATCGGCAGCGCGATCCAAAGCAACGCGCTGCGCCACCCTCGCCCGCGTCCCAGCGCCAGCCCCGCCGGGATCGCGAGTCCCACCGCAATCAGCGCCGCGGTCATGTTGTAGAGCAGCGTCCGCGCGAGCAGCCGATACCGAAACCCCGGATCGACCTTCAGTTCCACAAGCACATGGTGATTCGTCGCGATCTGGAAAATGACCCAAAGAAGTGGCAATCCGCAGCAGACGAAGATCGCGATGATGAGAAACCAGCGCAGCGAGGATGCCGTCACGGCCGCCCAGAGCGCAGCGCGGGGCGGCATGTCTTCGAAAGATCGATGAGGAGGTTGAGAGGTGAGAGGGTGAATTTGACCCGAATCCTGTTTCACCACTCTCCCTCTTCCGCAGGGTCCGCTTCAGCGGACCGGTTACTCGCCTTTTCGAACCGAAGAAATAACCGGTCCGCTAAAGCGGACCCTACGACAATCATTCGCGCCCTTCCAGAATCGACGTCGCGCGCCGCACCGCCGTCGCCATCCCTTTCGCGACGTTAGGATAATCGACCGCCATGAACTTCGCGTCGTTCTTCGCGTCCGCCCGCGCCGAAAACATCGCGAACTTCACGTCGATCAGCTTTTGCTCCGTTTCTTTGGTGAGCAGGAAATCGATCAGCTTCTTCGCCGCTTCCGGATTCCTCGCGCCCGTGACGAGCCCGACCGTCGTTGGAAGTGCAAGCGTGCCCACTCCCTTCTGATCGGGCAGCATCGCTGCAATGGAATGCGATTCGTCGGCCATTGATGCGACGTCGTCGTTGTCGGTAAGGCCGAAAAGCATCGGATTCTTCGCGACTTCTTCAGCGACGACAGAATTGCCCCCCAACAGCTTCACGTTGTTCGCACGCAAGGCGCGAAAGAAACGATCCGCTGTCTCCGCGCCCCAAACCGTGTACAGCGCAGCGACGTGTCCACCGGTCGTGCCAGCGGTCGGGCGCGCCATTGCAATCCGATCCTTTAGATCAGGCTCCGCGAAATCTTCGACGCCCGTCATTGGTTTTCGAAGCGGCGGCGGAGTTGCAGTCATCGGACCCTGATACAACGCGATCACCCGCACGCGCAATCCATTCCCCGTCCACCGATGCTGCGGATCCTTGAAACGCTCCGCGATGTCTTTTGCGTTCGGCGAGTCGTACGGCGCGAGTAATCCTTCATCCGCGAGGTTGATCGTGTGAAACGGCTCATTCCCCCACCACACATCCGCCTGCGGATGATCCTTCTCGGCGCGTAAGCGCTCCGCGAGGCCGACCGATTTGCTCGCCTCGGTGTCCGTCACGAGCGTGACGACAATCCCGGTTTGTCTCGTGAACTCGTTGATGAGCGGACGTGCGATCGGTTCGTCAACGCTGGTGTAGAGAACGACGCTTGGGGAGGACGAGCGAGAACAGCCCGCGACGCAGGCAATGAACAACAGCACGACGGGCAAAATTGGAAATTCGAAACTCGAAATCCGAAACAAGCCCCGAAGCGAAATTCGAAACTCGAAATTCGAAATTCGAAACAAGGTCCAATGTTCAAAATTCGAAACGCGCGAAAACAACGTTTGGGTCATTGGAATTTGGAATTTGTTTCGAATTTCGAATTTCGAATTTCGAATTTCGAGTTTGATTTACTTCCCGTCGTCCGTTGTCGTCTGGAAATATTCCTGCACGACGTTGCGCGCCTGACGTGACACGCGATCTTCTTCGACTTCGTCGGCGGCGTCTTTCTCGGCGGCTTGCATGACGTTCTGCAGCTCGGCCTTCGCTTCGCCCTTGGGCGCGTTGTCCTTGATGAGCGAGCTCGCGAGGATGCGGCCCTTTCCGTTGTCGACCGACGGCGCGTTCTCGTGCTTCACCGCGAACGGCGCGTTCTCGCGCGATGCCTGGCCACCCGCGCCGCGGCCGGGTCCGCCCATGCCTTCGCCTTTTCCGTTGATGTCGCCGGCCTTCCACTTGCCGGTGCTCTTGCTGTAGCGAACTTTGTCGCCCTTGCTGTTCTGATCGCCGTCGTTCAGCTGATCGCCGGCATCCTCGGCGGCGTCCAGCGCGCCTTGCTGCGCGTCTGCCATCGCCTGCGCGTCCTTGGCCATCGCGTCCATCTGATCCAGCTGCTGCTGCATCTGGCTCATGGCATCCTGCATGCCCTGGCTGCCGCCTTGTTGTCCCTGCTGGCCCTGTTGCTGACCTTGCTGGCCCTGGCCCTGCTGAGCGTTCGCCTGTTGCTGCTGTCCTTGCTGCTGTCCGGATTGACCCTTCTGTCCCTGCGACTGGTTCTGCCCGCTCGCCTGCTGCTGTTGCTGGCCTTGCTGTCCCTGCTGGCCTTGCTGCTGCGCGCTCGCCTGCTGCATCGCCTGCGCCATCTTCTGGGCGGCCTGCGCCATCTGCTGTGCCTGCGCCTGATTGTTCATCTGCGCCTGCATCTGCTGCATCATCTGCTGGATCTGCTGCTGTTGCTGCTGAGTCGGGCCCTGCCCGTTGTTCATCTGCTGCATCATCTGCTGAGCCTGCTGCTGCAGCTGCTGGGCCGCCTGCTGGTTGCCCTGCGCGGCCGCCTGCATGTTCTTCATCATCTGCTGTTGCTGCTGCTGGGTCAGACCCATCTTCTGCATCTGCTGCTGGACTTGCTTCTGCACCTGCGGATTCTGCGCCATCTGCTGAAGCTGCTGTGCCAGATTACTCATCTGCTGAGCAGCCTTCTTCTGCTCCTTGTCGTCCATTTTGTCGAACTTGTTGACCGCGTTCTTCAGCTGCTCGACGGCCTTCGAATAATCTCCTTCCGCGATCGCGCGCTGCGCGTCCGCCACCGGACCGGTTTCATTCGAATTCGGATTCACCGAGCGGAACATCTTCGCGCTGTTCTGCGCGTCGACCATCTCGTGGTTCGTCTCCATCTGCTTGGAGAGGGCCTCGGCGACCTGATCGAGCGCCTTTTTGGCCGACCGATTCGCGTAGCCCGGATCCTTGATCGGATTGTTGAGCAAGGCCTGCAGATCGATCTTGGCATTGCGGATCGCGTCGTCCGCTTGCGCCGCCTTCGGCACCGCGTTCACCACCGCCAGCGCTTTCTCGACCTGCGCCTTGGCGTGCTCCTGCTCGGTCATTTGCTTCGCGATGAGCTTCTGGTGCGCCTCGCGCCCGAGCAGATCCATCGGCGACATGCACGAGTAGATGAGCAGGGCCAGCAATCCGATGACAACCGTGATCAAAAACAGTCGCGGAAACTCGAGGGGAAAACGCTTGTGAAGGCTGACGTTCTGAGCCGTCTGCTCCGCGTCGCGCACCGCGGCCGCGGCAAATGGGTCGTCATTGCTTCGAATGTACAGCGCCGTGCTGAACTTCTCCTTCAAACCAAGCCGCTCGTCGATCGCCACCGCGGCATCATATTTCGACGGCCGGCGCATAATCGCCCAAACCAGCGCCACGATCGCCGCCACGGCCAATGCCGAGCTCATCCAGATCACCGGCTTCGGCGGATAGATCTGCGCAATCTCAAAAACCAAAACACCCACGAGCACCGCCCCCGCCACGCCGAGCGTCGTCCACGCCAGCGCATGCACAAACCGCCCAAGAGCCAACTTGTTCTGCACCCCCGCCACATGTTGATCGAGCCTGCTCATGGGACCTCCCTTTCACACCGCGAACTTGAGCCGCACCAGACGACGCGAATTCTATGTCCTGACCACCAGAACATAAATAACGAATCAGCGGACAAAGCTTTCGACGGACTCGCTAAACAAATGTTCCGTCATCGCCCAAGCCGGACAGCACATGTCAACTTTCAAACATCAGAGCCGCCATCTCGATCAATGCAACCATCGGCACGATCAACATTTACGCGCAAATCAGGATTTCGCCTCGTCGCCATCCTCCGCGTGTTTATCGAACCCGATGTAAATCCGCGCGTTCGCGTTTCGCGCCAGCTCACGCAACGTCTCCAATTCCCGCAAGCGAAGCAGTGCCGGATTCGCCTTATACGCCTCCGCCGACGACTCCAACTCCTTCAGCGCCTTCACCTCGGACTCGGTCTTGATCCGCTGAACCTCCGCCGCGGCCTCGGCGCTGGCGCGCTGGGCGGTCACATACGCCTGCGACTCCAGCCGCTGCGTCTCGGCGCGCGACGCCGCG
The DNA here is from genome assembly GCA_025924315.1 of Phycisphaerae bacterium. Classification (GTDB taxonomy): domain Bacteria; phylum Planctomycetota; class Phycisphaerae; order Tepidisphaerales; family Tepidisphaeraceae; genus JAICIO01. The sequence goes on along the minus strand of JAICIO010000044.1, from coordinate 28,295 downwards.
TCGATCTGCTGAGTCTGCGCCTTCGTCCGTGCATCGACGAGCTGCGCCTCCGCCATCCGCTCCGCCGCAAGCACCTTGTTCATGATCTCCTGCAGATTCCCGGGAAAGATCAGATCCTTCACGTCCGCGCGCAAAATCGCCACCCCATACCGCGCCGCGATCTCTTTCACGTCGCTCAGAATGTCTTCGCTGAGCTGATTGCGATTGGTGAGAATCTGCTCGAGCGACATCGACGCCAGCGACCGTCGCGCCGCGAGTTGCACGTCGCTGTACAACCGCTCCTCGTAATTCTCCACCTCATGCAGCGCCGCCTTGGGATCCGTCACCCGAAACTGCACGATAATGCTCACCCGGATCGCGACCTTGTCGCTGGTCAGAATCTCCTGGCCCTTGAGCGTCAGCTCACGCTCGCGCACGTCGATGAGCACGACTTCGACCTTCGGATGCCGGCGATTGCCAAAGAACCCATACTCCGGCCCCTTGGGCAGCTCATATCGCCCCGCCGTCAGAATCTTCTTCAGCACCCCGTCCTCGTACCAAAGGCCGCGGTGCGTGTCCTTGATGATGATCTCTTTGCGCATGCGCTGCCGGTTTTTGGATTTGCGGTTTTCGCAAATCGAATTTCGAGGCCCCGTAGCAGGACCGAGGTGGAGTACGAATTTTCAGATGGGTAGCTGCCGAATCACCTTCGCTAGGCGTGTGGTGGCAACACCTGATGGCCATTCGCTCCTGACCCTGCCGGGGCCGTGCCTATCGTAGCATTCCCGTCCGTCTGGTTAAATGGAATTCGCATGAACGACTGGTCCCGCACTCGATCGGTGCTCGAAGAAGGAATCGCGGAAGGTCTCCACGCCGGCGCGCAGCTCTATGTCTCGCGCGACGGAGAAACACTGGCGGACTTTGCGCTGGGCGAAGCGCGGCCCGGCGTGGCGATGTCGATCAACTCGATCAATCTGTGGATGTCATCCGTCAAGCCGGTGACCGCCGTCGCGGTCGCGCAGCTCGTCGATCGCGGCCTGGTTTCGTACGACGATCGAATCGCGGATCACATTCCGGAATTCGCAACGAAGGGGAAGGACGAGATCACGATCCGCCACGTTCTCACGCACACCTCGCCGCTGCGCGCAGTGAATGTCAGCCGTCGCGATTCGTTCGATGTGGCGATCGAGAAGCTCATCAACGCGCGGCCCGAACCGAACTGGCCGCCGGGACAAAAGGCGGGCTATCACCCCGTCGCGAGCTGGTACCTGCTCGCGGAGATCGTGCATCGCCGCGACGGTCGACCCTTCGACCAATACATTCGTGAAGCGATCTTCCTGCCGATCGGCATGCGCAATTCCTGGATCGGCATTCCGCCGGAGCAATACCGCGCGTACGGTGATCGCATCGCACTGATGACGAATACAAGTGGCACAATCGTCAGCGCCGCCCCCGGCGACAGCGAAGAGGACGCCGCGATCGTCCGCCCCAGCGGCAACGGACGCGGACCGATTCGCGAGCTCGGCAAGTTTTACGAGATGCTTCTGGCGAAGCGACTTGAAGGAGACGACGCACTGCCCGCGAACGTCGTCTCCGCCGAGCAAGTGCGGCTCATCACAAGCCGGCAGCGCGTCGGAATGTTCGACGAGACATTCAAGCAAACGATCGACTGGGGGCTTGGGTTTCTCATCAACTCAAAGCAGTACGGCGCGATTCCCTACAGCTACGGCGACCGTGCCGGCGCCGACACCTTCGGCCACAGTGGATCGCAAAGCAGCTGCGCCTTCGCCGATCCGGAAAGAAAGCTCGTCGTCGCGTGGGTCTGCAACGGGATGCCCGGCGAAGAAAAGCATCAAGCACGCCAAACCTCAATCAACAACGCGATTTACAAAGACTTGGAACCACAGATGAACACAGATTAACACAGATGAAAAGGAAAGAGAGTGCTTCTTTTCTCCCCTCTCATCTCTCTTTTTATCTGTGTTCATCCGTGTTCCATCTGTGGTTCCCTTTCTTTCTACGAAGATTTTCGTTGACAACCTACGAACGCATTCGTAGAACAACGCCATGCCAACCGAACCGCCACGTCCGACCGACAGCGAACTCGCCATTCTTCGCGTGCTCTGGGATCGCGGGCCTTCCACCGTTCGCGAGGTGCACGATGCGCTGAACGCCGATCGCAAGACGGGCTACACCACCGTGCTGAAGTTCATGCAGATCATGCACGAGAAGGGCCTCCTCGAGCGCGATGAATCGCAGCGGAGCCACGTCTATACCGCGAAGCCCTCGCAGCAATCGACGCAGAAGCAGCTCGTCAAAGATCTACTCGACCGCGCGTTTGGTGGTTCGGCCAAGCAACTGGTGATGCAGGCGTTGTCGGCCGCTCGCACGAGCCCGCAGGAGCTCAAGGAAATCCGCAAGCTCATCGACGAAGCGAACCACAACTCATCCAAACGGGGATAGTCATGAACACGCTCAATGAACTGCTCGTTCATCCGATCTTTCAGCGGCTGGGCTGGACGCTCGTGCACTCGATCTGGCAGGGCGCCGCGGTCGCATTCGTCGTCGCGATCGCGCTGGTGATGCTCGGGCGTCGATCATCCCAATCGCGCTATGTCGTCGCCTGTGCTGCACTGTTGCTGATGCTCGCCGCGCCCATTGTGACGTTCTTCGTGCTGCCCGGACCAATCCTGCGGCCGGACGTCGTCGCCCCGACCGATCAACCGATCATGCGAGCAGCGGCTGTGATGGTTACGCCGATCCACGTCGCGCCCGTGATTCAGAATCAACCGCCACTGACGCTCGCGCAGAAGTTGCAGCAACTTCTTCCCGCATGCGCCGCGTTTTGGATCATCGGCATCGCGGTGATCTCGATCCGTCACGTCGGCGGATGGATGCGCGTGCAGCAACTGCGTAACGGCGCGACGCGGCTCACTGGCGAGCCGTGGGATGCGCTGATGTCACGCGTATGCGAATGCCTTCACGTGAAGCGCGCCGTCGCGATCGCGGAATCAGCGCTCGTGCAGGTGCCATCGGTCATCGGATATCTCAAACCGATCATTCTGCTTCCCGCCTGCGTAATGGCCGGTCTCTCACCTCAGCAACTCGAAGGCCTGATCGCCCACGAGCTCGCGCATGTTCGACGGCACGATTATCTGGTGAACCTCCTGCAGATCGTGATCGAAACGCTGCTGTTCTATCACCCCGCCGCGTGGTGGCTCTCGAAGCGCATCCGCCAGGAGCGCGAGAACTGCTGCGACGATCTCGCCGCCACCGTCTGCGGCAACCGCGTCGCGTACGTCCAGGCGCTCGCCGCGATGGAAGAGCTGCGAATGGTGCCCGGCGAGCTTGTATTAGCAGCCAGAGGTGGCTCACTTCTTCCGCGCGTGCGAAGACTTCTCGGCGTGCAAACCCCGCGACAGCGCAATTGGTCCCTCACCGCTGCGATCGTCGTCGTGATCGTCGCGCTTGTTCCATTAATCGTCGCGCAGCACAAGGCGAAGGCGGAGGAAGCGGAAGCCGCGACGAAGCCATCTACCACTACGGCTTCAAACATTCGACCGGCCGATCTGATCGCGTCGACCAACGAATACTCCATCGGTTCAGGGGACCTTGTCAGCGTCTCGACCATCGGTCTAAAGAGCGATGGACAGGAGACGGTTAAGAACATGCGCGTGAACCAGGAGGGCAGTATCTCGCTTCCGCTCGTCGGCTCGATCAAAGCCGCCGGATCGACCGCGGCCGATCTCGAAAAGGCAATCGCCAAAGCGTACGAGGGCCAGAAGCTTCCTCAAAAACCAAAGGTCACGGTGAGCGTTCTCGAGGCGCGCTCCAGAACATTCATTATCTCGGAGGCCGTGCATGATCCGGGTCAGTACGCAATTCTGCAAAACGACTTTCGCCTGCTTGATGCGCTTGTACTCGCCAAGGGTTTGACGGGGTCGCCGGAAACGATCTCGGTAATTCGCGACGATCCTTCGGTCGCCGGCGGTAAGCGAATCATCGAAGTACCGACGAAGCAGCTGATGGCTGGGGATCCGAAGGTGAATATCGTGATTCACGGCGGGGATATGATCGTCGCGCCGCAGCCGATCGTTCGCGACGCAAACCCTGCTCCAACTCAACCCATCGCAGACAACTCGCGGTCCAGCACGACGACGCGCTCCGCGGCGGTGCGACCGGAGGATTTGGTCGCGGAGAAGACCGAGTATCGGATTGAACCCAGCGATCTCGTGCAGGTCTCGATCATGGAATTGACCGGCGCCGGCGTCGAGACGGTGAAGCAGGAGCGCGTCAGCGACAAGGGCGAGATTCCGCTGCCGTATCTTGGCCGCGTGAAGGCCGCGGGGATGACCGAGAGCGAGCTCGAGAAGTCGATCGCGAAGGCGTACGCGGACAAATCGATCATCCACAATCCGCAGGTGGCGGTCAGCATCGTCGAAGCGCGCGGGCGGACCTTCAGCATCCTGGGGAATGTCGCGCGGGCGGGTGAATACGCCCTCTCGCCAAGCGAGACCCGCTTGCTCGATGCGCTAGTGACGGCCGGCGGGCTGACCGATTCCCCGCAAACCGCGACGATCATCCGCAAATCATCCGACAAGGATGCCGACCCGCGCTACATCCAGGTTCCGCTGAAAGAACTGACCAGCGGCGACTTGAAATACAACGTGGTGATTCATCCGAAGGACATGGTGATCGTCGGCACGAGCGGGAACGTTCCCGCGAATGATGTTGGGAACGCGCCGAGCAAACTCCCCGACGTCCCAAAAGCCCCGCCCTTGATTGATGTGCAGACCAAAGCCTTGCTCGACAAAGAGCTGCCGGAAGCCAATTTCGACGCGGTCGCCCTCGGGGATGTGATCGATTTCCTTCGTGATGTGACCAATGCCAATATCTTTGTGAACTGGAAGTCGCTTGAGGCCGCCGGGATCGATAAGAACGAGCCGGTGACGCTGCGTGTGCGCAATGTCAGCTTCGGCAAAGTGCTCGACATGGTGCTTCAATCCGCCGGGGGGAGCAATGTGAAGCTTGGGTACACAGTCGATCAGAGCGTGATCACGATCAGCGCCGCGGCGGAGGCGGAGGCTGGTGGGGCTGCAACAAGTGATTTTACGAAAGCGCTCAACGCCGCGCTTCGGGACCGACTCGTGCACGCGCAGCTGGACCTTGAGGATTTGAAATCGCAGGGAGTGAACGACAATAATCCGAATGTGGTTCGGCTGACAAAGCTGATCGAATCACTTTCGCGAGATCTCCAGCTTCCCACCTCAGCCCCCGTCCCCGCGCCCGAGGAGCCCTTCGACCCGACGAAGCACTACACACCAGAGGGGATGCGAAATCTCACAATCGAGCAGCGGATGGCGCTGCGACGCTACTCCGAGCAACACCCCGCGACGCAGCCCCTGTATCGAGCGGTTCGCATCGTCGTCGGGCCGGAGAAGATGACGCTCGAAGGGAAAGAGACGACGTGGGACAAGGCGAAGGAAGAGCTGGCGAAGCTGCCGAACCGGGGGGATCTGGTGCTCGAGGTCGCGGTGGCGTCGGATCAGATGACGCTCAAGCAGCATCAGGAGGCTGTTGGTCGCGGAATGCAGTTGGCGAGTCAGCTGTCGTTCAAATATGTCAGTGATGTCGGGGTGCATCCGCTGGGATCGAAGGCGGGAGATGATGCGAAAGCGAGCACACAACCGAGCGGCAAATCTGCAGACGAACAGCAACGCGCGGGCGAATACTACGTCATGGGCGCGGTGAAGCGCGAAGGCGTTTACTCCAAGACGGCTCGGAACATTACATTGAAACAAGCCCTGATCGCCGCCGAAGTAGAAGACAAAGCCAAGTTCGTGCGTCTCATCCGCTCGGAAGCCGGCCAGCCGGAGACAGCTCGCGATTTTACGATTGAGGATTTGATGAACGCGAAAGTGGAAGATCCGCTCTTGCACTTCAACGATCAGGTCATCGCGAGCGAAACGAAACCGCCGGCGGCTCATGATGCCGGTGCGGCAGTCCAGGTGCCCGACAAGATGCCGCTTGGTGAGTACTACGTCGGCGGGCACATCAAACGCCCGGGGGTTTATTCAACAACCGGGCGGCACATCTCGATTCGTCAGGCGCTGATTGCCTCGGGTGGCACTGACGACGACGGCAAATACGCGAACGTGTTTCGCAGGAACGCTGAGGGCAAAACCGAGAACGTGCTGAGCGTCGAGATCGGCGACGTCTTCACGCCCGGAAGTCAACACAACGTTTACCTCGAGCCGGACGACACCCTGATGGTGACAGAGAAATCCGGCGCGGAGGAGGCGACAACGAAACCGTGATCGTGCGTTCGCATAAACAGACGCGAAATCGCAAGCGACGGATCGCGCCGCTTGCGATTTCGCGTCCTTTTCCACGTCGATCTGCGATCACAGATCACCGAGCGACAATTTCGTATCCGCGTCGCGCCAGGCCTGGTCTAACTGAGGTTGGATGAGCGTCGCGTTGTAATCGTTTTTCTGGGCCTTCAGGCTTTCGATGAGGCCGAAGAGGGCGCGGCCACTCCGGGGGTTTTTGTCGAGCTCTTCGCGGAAGACTTTTTCTGCGGCCTTCGCATCGCCTTTCTTGAGCAGCACCGCGCCGAGGGTTTCTCGCGGGGGGAGCCACCAGACCGGCGGCTCGTCGTAGATCAGTTTATCATTCAGGTCGGCGGCGGTTGTGAGGAGCTTGATCGCATCGTCGGAATTCTTCTCGGCCATCGCGATGCGCGCGTCGAGGACGTTCATCGCGACGGCGAAGACGCTGGCTGCCTTGTTGAATGCGCCGAACATCGCATCAGGGGGAAGCTGTTTCACATCGTTGTCGAGCAATTCGCGCTCGCGCTTGGCGTGCATGACGTCGCCCTTCGCGGCGTAGGCGACTCCTCTCGCGAAGGTGAGTGAACGCGACGTCATCGGCTTGTCACTCGATGCATTTGGCAACTGCAGGATGTCGTCCCACTTGCTAAATCGCACGAGCACGTAGATCGGGGTGACGGAAAACCCTTCGACCATCGGCATCTCTTTAATCATGGGCGCGGTGTGCGCCTCGAGTTTGTCGGCCGCCTTTTTCGATTCGTCGAAGCGCCCGCGCATCGCGTCGGCGAAGCTCAGGAAGTGCATGTTGTGGCTGTAGTACATCATCGGATAGAAGCCGTGCGCGCCGGTGAGCTTGAGGTAGGCTTCGTCCGCGCCAATCGCGGCCTCGTTGCTGGTGGCGGCGGATTCGTAATCGCCCGTGCGCGAGTAAATATGCGCCGGCATATGCACGAGATGCCCCGCCGCCGGCGCCAGGGTCGGCAGGCGGTCGGCGCACGGCATCGCGCGCTCGGGATGCTCCGAAGCCTCGACCGCGTGGATGTACAAGTGATTGGCGCCGATGTGATCGGGGTTGCGCTTGAGCACCGATTCGAGCGTCGCGACGATCGTCTCAGTTTCGTACTGCGGCTTGTTGTCGTGCGTGTAGAGCTGCCACGGATGCAGCACCATCATGCTGTCGGCGTAGAGCGTCTGCGCGTCGAGGTCATCGGGATATTTCTTCGCCAGCTCGCGCATCGCATCGCGATACTTCTCCGCGAGCGCCTCCAGGTCTGGCTTGTCGTCGTTTGAAAATCGCGTCGCCAGCGCGTTGATGTAGTCGCGCTCGGGCTCGGAGGCTTTTTCCGCGAGCTTCAGCGCCTGCTGGATCTCTTCGTACGCCTGCTTTTCACGCGGCGGATCGACGTCGAGGTTGTAATTCGGACCGAGCGCGTAAGCGATCCCCCAATGCGCCATCGCGCAGTTCGGATCGAGCGCCAGTGCGCGCTTGAAGGAGTTGACCGCCTCGTCGTGGTTGAAGGCGTAGACAAGCGTCAGTCCCTGGTCGAAGGCCTTCTGCGCATCGGGGCTTTGCGTCGTGATCGGGTGATGCAGCTTGCCGAGATCGGCCTGATAGGCACCGGGTGGTGCGGCGGCCTCATCGTGATGCTCGTGCTGAGCCCACGTGGATGACGGAATAGAAAGTGCGAATGCGAACAACAGATGAGTGAAGCGCGGCATGAGAGCCTCCTTCGCGTTGATCGCCCCTGACTTTATTTGGGATGCCGACATAATAACGAAGGTTTCACGATCCGGCGGTAAGATTACGGTAATGAAGCAATTGTTTTTCCTGATGGGCTTGTTGTTGACGCTCGGCGCCGCCCCCGCGACGCAGCCGGAATACCACATTTACGGGGGGAACACGCATTCGCATACGGCATACACGTGGTCGCACGGGGATCAATGGGAAAAGCCGGCGAAGGGTGACAAGGGCGGACTTGAGCACGATGAAAACGGCGCGCAGCGTCCGCCGAAGGATCGGAAGCTCAAGCCGGATTGGCAGACGCTCCAAGGTCCGCCGGCGGAGCACTTCAAACTCGCGAAGGAACACGGCTACGACTTTTACATCACGACCGATCATTCTCAGGAGGCGGATCTGCAACCGCCGAGCCCGACGAATGAAAAGTGGCTCGACACGAAAAAGGCGGCGCTCGATGCGACCGATTCGAACTTCGTCGCGATCGCGGGTTACGAGCATTCGGAAAACAACGGGCCGAATGGGACCGGCCATCTCAACGTCATCAACAGCGATGAGTATTTGAATGCACTCGCCCCCGGCGTGGATCTGCAGAAGCTCTACACCTGGCTGAAGACCGCCAAGCCCAATGGCGACGGGCCGATCGTCGTCAGCTTCAATCATCCCGGCGTGCATCAGTACAACGATTGGGCGTACCGTGACGACGAGATCACCGACATCATCACGATGCTCGAGGTGATCAACTCGAACAACCGCATTCACTATGACGCCTTCGTGGCGGCGCTCGATCATGGCTGGAAGGTGTCGCCCGTTTGTGGAAACGACAACCACGGGTTCTGGGGGATCACGCATCACACCTCGCGCACGTTTATGCTGGCGACGGAGAAGACAAAGGCGGCGATTCTCGACGCGATGAAGCATCGGCGAACGTACGCGTCGCTCGATGGAAACATCCAGTGCCGATATTCGGTGAATGGCCAGATCATGGGTTCGACGCTCGATCGGCCGGAGGAATTGAAGTTCGACATTTCGATCCGCGATCCGGATACGACGAAAGCGAAGGACAAGATTACGAAGATCGACATCGTGACAGACGGCGGAAAGGTTGCGGAGACATACGATGTCTCGTCGCCGGATTATGCGGTCGAGTGGAAGCCGGTGATTCACGACACGGCGAGCAAATATTTCTTCGTGAGAGTCTGGAATGCCGGTGGCGGCGATGCACCGGGCGCGGATGCGAAGAAACCGATCGCGTGGCTCGCGCCCGTGTGGACGGGGCGATAGAACGCCAACTCAAACTATATCTTTGGTTCGTGAGGGAGAAATGTCATTCTGAGCGAAGCGAAGAATCTCGACTTCGCGCGTCTCCCATTTTCGAGATCCTTCGCTTCGGTCAGAGCGTGTGATCTTTTCAGCGTGGCGAGGGCATCTTGCCCTCGCGAACGCGGCGGTAGCCGCAAATGCGAGGGCGAGACGCCCTCGCCACGCAAAAAATCACAGACTCTCAGGATGACACCTTTTGACGAGATCAGTGGCTATGACCGATCCGATCATCATCCGCCTCGCTCGCGGTGAGGAGCTTGTCGATCTGCGGCACAAGGTTCTGCGTGCGGGACTGCCGCGAGAGGAAGGGATTTTCCCTGCGGATGATTTACCAACGACGCTGCACGCCGGAGCATTTGTTGGCGGGCGGAACGTTGGCTGCGCGACGATGATGCGCGAGGCGTACCACGGTCGGCCGGCGTATCGGTTGCGCGGAATGGCGGTCGATCGGGACTTTCATCGGCGCGGGATTGGGAAACAGCTGCTCGATCTTCTCGAAGTGCGCGTCCGCCAAACCGGTCACACGAACTTTCTCTGGTGCAATGCGCGCACGCCGGCGGTGCCGTTCTACAAAAGCATGGGCTGGCGGATTGTGTCAGAGGAGTTCGACATTCCCACCGCGGGGCCGCATTTTGTGATGATTAAGGAGATGGAACCGCGCACGAGCGCAGATACACGCAGATGAAAAGAATCATCCACGAATGAACACCAATGAACACGAATAAGAATCGTATTCATTCGAGGAAATTCGTTCGTATTTGGTTCAAATTCGCTTTTCCTGATCTGCGTTTATCTGCGTATATCTGCGGCTCCATTTCAGTTTTTGGCCTGTAGCGTCCGATAACCGAGATATGCCTTTCGATTCACTCGTCGCCAATCCGGGTCGGTTGCGGATTTTGGTTTCGCTCGCGCAGGAGCCGACGCAGGAGTTTGTGCAGTTGCGGCAGGCGACGAAGCTGACAGACGGCAACCTCAGCACGCACGCCAAGCGGCTTCACTCCGCGGGGATGCTGGCGATCGAGAAAACCTTTCGGGCGGGGAAACCGGTGACAACTCTGTCGCTCACGCGAACGGGGCGCGAGGCGCTGGAGTCGCACGCGAACGATTTGCTGGCGGCGCTCGGGATGCCGAAACGCGAGGCGATGATGATCGACACGCCGGTGAGCGTTCCCGCTCAAGAAGAAGACTGGGTCGATTGATCACCGAGACGCTCCTCTTCTCCCCGCCAGAGAAATTAAAGGTAAGAGAAATAACGGTACCCGGTACCTTTATTTTCGAGGGTTTTCTTCACTTTTTTACCACTCGACTTCCGGGTACGTCAGACCTCGCAAGCGCCCACGTCATAGGCGCCGCCCTGGGGTAGCGCGGTGTTCCAAAAGTCGTGCGTTCCCGGGTTGATCAGCCAGATGCGCTCCAGATCGAGCCCTTTGTTGATGCACGGGGAGGTTGATTGCAGACGATAGGCGTTCAGGCTCGCGAGGTTGTCGGCATTGCCGATCGTTCCGCCGCCGCCGGCGCTGACGAGCAGCGGATCGCCGTAGAAACCGACGCCGTTCGCCTTGATCATCTCCTGGCCGGCCGAAGCGCGGAACTGCTTGATGCTCGTGTAGGTTGAATCGCCCCAGATAAACTTCTGCGACCGCGTCTGTGAATAGTACGTGTTGCCCTGGAATTTCAGGTCGATCGCCCCCGCGAGCTGCGACGCGGTCACGCTGACCAGTGCGGTGTTGCCGGCGGTCACGAAGATGTTGTTCCGCACGTGCACATTGTCGACACACTGCGATTCGATCGAGAGATTGTGAATTCGCACGGCGGCGTGCGTGCCGCTGGGCGCCTGGTTCATGTAGACGGTGTTGTTGAAGATCTCCGCGTAGCGCACGCGGCCCCAGATGTGGATGGCGCCGTAGCCGTTCTTGCGACCGTCGTTCTGGCTGATGTTGTAGCGAACGACGTTGTTCTTGTGATCGAAATTGTTGTCGTGCTGCGAGAGGATATAGCCGGCGCCGTCGTTGTCGTGCGTGTAGCAATACTGGATCGTTGAGTTCGACACGTTGCGGTCCAGGTCGATGCCGTCGCCGTCGTGAGCGAACGCGGTGTGATTCTTGTATGACTCGCAGTATTGAATGAGTACGTTTGTCGAATCGTAAGTCCAGATGCCCGCCCCGCCGTCGCCGATGGCGCCGTTGTCGTGCGCGATACAGCGCTCGATGGTCGCGCCGCTCACCGACCCGAGCGTGATACCGTGACCCGTCACGCCGATTGATGAGTCGTACGCCAGACCCATGTTGTTGTACGCCCGCACATGTCCGACGTAGATGTTGGTGTTTACATTTCGCGCGGCGGCGTAGGTGAACAAGCCCGATTTGTGATTGTCGTGCAGCGCACAATTGGTGATGCGCACGTCGTTGAACCCACTGGTGCCCGCGCCGCCGCCAATGGCGATCCCGTATTGAAATCCGTACACCTCACAGTTGTCGATGTGGATCGTGCTCAGTTTGCTGTTATTGGTGAGATTGTTGTAGAAGCTGATGCCGTCGGTCTGGTTGCTCGATGGCGTGCTGGTATAACAGGTGAGGTTGGCGATCGAGATCCCCGCGCTATTTTGCGCGTAGATCGCGCTGCTCGTGCCGGCGTTAATGCTGGCGCGCTTTCCGTCGTAGACGGCGATCTTGATCGGCGCCGCGCTCGTGCCTTTATCGTCGCTGGCGAAGGCCATTTTTCCGGTGAAGGTCGCGCCCGCCTGCAGAAGGATCTGATCGCCCGCGGCGAAGGAATGCGCGTTGACGTTGGCGAAGGTCTTCCATGGCGCGCCGGTCGACGTGCCACTGCTCGCATCACTCCCGGTCGGGCTGATGTAGTAGGTAGTAAAGAGGGTTCGGTCTTCCAGCGCTTCCATGAACGCGCGGCGGGACAAAGCACACATCATTTTCTCCACAGCAAGAGACGGCACCGCAAGCGTGCCCTTTCCGCGCGGAGGGGTCAATTCGATTCGCTGACGTCCGATAATGCACGCATTGATATAACCAACTGTCCAGCCAGTGATTAAGCGGCAGGAGCGCCGGCAACTTCATACAATGCAGAATGTTGTAATCGCTACAGAACGCGGCGCCCGACCCAAGGGCCGTCTGCAGATGTCCGCTACGCGATTTTCTTCGTGCCGAAGTTTTTGCTCGTAAGAACTTGATTCGTCGCGAGCGTGATCGTCCAGCCGTATCCGTTTGCGGGCGTCGTTTGCGACCAACCCGTCTGCAGGATCTGGCGGATCTTGTAACTGCCGGCGAGGAGATTACTCAGCGTGTAGTTGCCGCTGGAATCCGTAAGCGTCTTCAGCTCGCCGGTGTCCCACATATTGTTGTTGTTCGCGTCGTTGTAAACGGTGATGTTGGCGATGCCGAGCTCGCCGGTGTCGATGGTGCCGTTGCCGTTGGCGTCGTTGAAGACTTTGCCCGAGATGCTGCCGCCGGTTGAACCACCGCCGCCGCTGCTTCCTTTCGTACCGAAGTTTTTGCCCGTGAGCACCTGGCCGGTCGAGAGCGTGATCGTCCAGCCAAAGCCGTTTGCTGGCGACGTTTGACTCCACCCGCTCTGCAGAATCTGGCGAATCTTGTAGCTGCCGCCAGCGAGATTGTTGAAGATGTAGTTGCCGCTGGAATCGGTTGTCGCGGTCAGTTCGCCCGAGTCTTTGGCGCTGTTGTTATTCGCATCGTTATAGACGGTGATGCTTGCGACGCCCACTTCGCCGCTGTCGAGCGTTCCGTTGCCGTTTGCGTCGTTCCACACTTTGCCGGCGATCGATCCACCGGTGGGCGGGGGAGGAGGTGGCGGAGGCGGAGGCGGGCCACCGGGCGCGCTGGCGTCGGCTTCGTACGCGCCGACTTCGTAACCCGCGCCCTGCGGAATCGCGCGGCCCCAAAAGTCGTGCGTGCCGACGCTCACGCCGAAGGCGCTCAGAAGATTCAGCCCGGTGTTGATGCACGCCGAGGTATCTTGCAGCTTGTATGCGGTGATGCTGGTCAAACTTCCGCTGCCGATGGTGCCGGCGGTGCCCGGCGAGACAAGAAGGGGATCGCCGCTGAAACCGACGTTTGAGCCGTTGAGCGTTTCCTGGCCCTTCGAGCGGAAGCTCGTGATCGTTGTAAGCGTGCTGGCGCCCCACACGATCTTGAATCCGCCGCTGTGGGCGAAGTACGTGTTGCCTTGGAATTTCAAATCCGTCGCGCCATCGAGCTGAGTCGCGGTCACCTGGACCAGCTGCGTCGTGCCCTCCGTCTCGAAAATGTTGTTGCGGATGTGCACGCTCTGCACATCGTTGGTTTCGATGCTGGCGTTGTGGATGCGCAGCGCCGCGTGCGTGCCACTCGGCGACTGGTTCATGTAGACGGTGTTGTTGAAGATCTCAGCGTTGATGATCTTGCCCCACAGCTGAATTCCGCCGTAAGTGTTCTTGCGGCCGTCGTTCTGGCTGATGTTGTAGCGCACGACGTTGCCGGTGTGCAGCGTGTTGTTGTCCTTATTGCACAACATGAACCCGCCGCCGTCGTTGTCGTGCGAGTAGTTGTACTGCATGGTCGAATTGCTGGTGTTGCGGTCGAGATCGAATCCATCGCCGTCGTGGCCCATCGCGGTGTGATTGTTGTGCGATTCGTTGTACTGGATCACCACTTTGTTGGAATCGTACGTCCAAATGCCCGCCCCGCCGTCGCCAATTGTGCCGTTGTTATATGCTTCGCAGTATTCGATTGTCGCGCCGTCGCAGCTGCCGAGTGTGAAGCCGTGGCCGGTCACGGCGATGCTCGCATCCTCAGCGTAGCCGGAGTTGTCGTACGACTGGCAGTGCGCAATGTAGACGTTCGTGTTGCAGTTCCGCTGCGCGCCATAAATCAAAACGCCGGAGTCGAGGTTGTTGTTGGCGATGCAGTTCGTGACGCGGATGTCATTGTAGCCGGCGCCGGCGTTGGCTCCGCCGATGCTCAATCCGCCTTTGCCGAACCAGTTGAATTCACAATTATTGATGTGGATGTAGTTGAGCTTGGTGTTGTTCGGGAGATCGTTGTAGAACACGACACCGTCCGGTCGGCCGATGGCCTGGTCGGCGGGGTCGTCGCTCCAAAAGTAAATGTTGGAGATGTCAACGCCCGCGGTGTCATATGCGTAGAGGCAGCTGTCGATCCCGCCATCCACCGCAGCGCGACCGGTGCCGTAGGTGCTCACCTTGATCGGAAGCGCCGACGTGCCTTTGTCATCAGGTCCGAGGATCAACTTTGTGCTGTGAAACGTTGCCCCGCCCTGCAACAGGATCTGATCGCCCGCCTTGAGTGACAGGTTGTTGACGTTCACGAAATCCGCCCAGGGCTTTGCGGCCGACGTGCCCTTATTCGTATCCAAACCGAGCGGGCTGATGTAATACGTCGTCAACAGCCGCCGCGATTCCAGAGGCTCGACGAACGCGCCGCGGCTCTTGTGTATACGCATCGCATTTCTCCAATTCCGTGTGATTGCCCAAGCGAGGTGTAAGAGTGCACTATAAGCTGTGGCAATTTTGCGTCAACAAAATGTTGCGATAGCGACACAAGTCATTCACGTGCATCGATTTATAGAGTAATACGAACTTGCCCAAGTTTGCACACCGCCCGACCATGCGAACTTGCAATAGACCCGAGGCATCGCTACCGTTCTCCGTCCACGATTTTGCCCTCGTTTTCAGCGGAGATTGGGATGTTCAGCCTCGCGGATCGCATGAATCTGGTTTCTGAATCGATCACCCTTAAGGTCAGCGCCAAAGCCGCTGCGCTGAAGAAGGCCGGAGTCGATGTCGTCGGCTTCGGCGCCGGCGAGCCGGATTTCGACACCCCCTCGTTCATTAAAGAGGCCGCCAAGGCCGCGCTCGACAAGGGTCAGACGAAGTACACCCCCACGCCGTCGATTCCCGAGCTCAAGCAGGCGATCGCGGACAAGTTCAACCGCGAGAACGGCCTGCCCTACAAGCCCGAGAATATCACCGTGGGCGCCGGCGGAAAGCACTGCCTCTACATGGCGTTCATGGCCATTCTCAACCCCGGCGACGAAGTGCTGATCCCGGCCCCCTATTGGGTGAGCTACCCCGACCAGGCCAAACTCGCCGGCGGGGTGCCGAAGATCATCAAGGGCGAAGAGAAGAACGGCTTTAAGATCACGCCGGATCAGCTCGAGAAAGCGATCACGCCGAAGACCAAAGTCTTCATCATCAACTCGCCGAGCAACCCCGCCGGACATGCGTACACGCCGGAAGAGCTGAAAGGCCTCGCCGACGTCATCACCAAGCATCCGAACGTCGTCGTCTTCTCCGACGAGATCTACGAAAAGCTGATCTACGACGGCCTGAAGTTCGCGAGCTTCGCGACGCTCAACCCGAAGCTGATCGAGCAGACGCTCACCTTCAATTGCCACAGCAAGAGCTTCGCCATGACCGGGTGGCGCGTCGGTTACATCGGCGGACCGAAGCACGTGATCGACGCGATCAACAAGCTCAACAGCCAGATGACCAGCCACATCACGAGCTTCTGCCAGATGCCCGCGGCCCTCGCGCTGAACGATCCGCGCGGCGCCGAGAGCATCGCGCAGATGCGCGAGCAGTTCGAGAAGCGCGCCCACCACATGCACAAGCGCCTCACGGCGCTGCCGAAGGTTACCTGCGTGAAACCGATGGGCGCGTTCTATTGCTTCCCCAACATCGGCGCGTACATCGGCAAAAAGGCCGGCGACACCCAGATCACCGACGCGGTGAGCTTTAGCGCCGCATTGCTCGAACAAGCGCACGTTGCGGTCGTCCCCGGCAACGACAGCGGCTTCGACGACCACGTGCGCCTCAGCTTCGCGACGAGCATGGAACAAATCGACAAAGGCCTCGACCGCGTCGCGGAGTTCCTCAAGAAGCTCGGCTAGTCCTGTCGACCCGGTTGTCGATCAGGCCGGTGCACGGCGAGGCGCCGAGCGACATTTCGATGCCTTTCTCGCGCGACGGTGGTATAGTTCTGTCATGAGCACGCTCGAAGAAATCGAGATTGCTGCCGACGCGCTGTCGGCAGAACAGAAGCAGAAGTTGCTCCTGTTCCTCGTCGAGCGCATGCGCGCCCAGGGTGCGAAACTTCCCGAACCACGAAGCTTTTCTGCCGAACAGGTGCAAAACTGGATTTCTGAAGACGAAGAAGATCTCAAACTCTTCGACCAAGGGAAGTGAGACTCTTTCTGGACACCAGCGTCGTGCTTGCGGCGACAGGCTCTGATTCTGGCGCATCACGTGAAGTATTTCGGCGTGCTCCTTCAAACAAGTGGACGCTTCTCGTCTCTCCGTACGTGATCGAAGAAGTCACGCGAAATCTTCCTCTTTAGGCGAAAGCGCAGCGGGAGAGTGGCAATCGCTGCGGCCCGTTCTTCAATCCGTGCCCGATATTTTGACGATTGAACTGGCTGTCGTTTTTCCGAATGCAAAGGACCGTCCGATCCTGTTCAGCGCGTTTGCTTGGAGCGACGTTTTGCTGACCTTGGATCGAGCCGACTTCGCCGATTTGCTCGGCGCGCAGTTCTATGGTCTTCCAATTCTGAAGCCCGGAGATCTTTTGCGACGTGAGCGTGCCGCGGGCCGCTTAAGGTGAAGTGACCGCTGTGAAGAGTCTGATAAATGATTGTCCCTTAACCCGCGCCGATCTTCGACCGATGCGTGTGTTAGCAGTTAAACCATGCTCGGCCAAGTTGTTCCTGAAAATTCTCGCGCGGGTCGGTTTGCGGCCGTCATCCCTGTCGGCCCGGCCGCGGCGGAGCGCCTGCGCCTCTTCGATCTTCTCGCAAGCCTTTGGCATTACGAACCAAACCTCTCGCGCGTGGTCGTGGTAGACGACGGCGCGCTGGTTGATTTCCCCGCCGGACCGTGCCCGATCGATCGCGTCAGCAATCCCCGGCAAGGCCGTGGCAATGGAATTCTCGGCGGGCTCTGCACGGGCATCCTCGCGGGCATCAAGCAGTGCGTCGCGTTCGAGAACGAGATCGATTTCGTCGTGAAGATCGACACCGACGCGCTGGTGATCGCGCCGTTTGCCGCTCAGCTCGCGCGGCTTTTCCACGATCGCCCGGGGGCCGGAATGGCGGGCGCGTATCGCTTCACGCCAAACGGCGATCGGCGCGATTTTTCTCCGTGGCGCGAGCTCGCGAGCGACCTTGGCCGCGCTTGGATCAAAGACCGGCCCCGCCAGCGCCGCGCTGGCCGACCCTCGCGGCATGCGCTGCTCGGTGCTCCCGCCGCGATGCGTCGCGCGACGCAGCTCGCCCTGCGAAACGGTTACGAACCGGGCGAAAACCTGCAGGGGGGCGCGTACGTCGTTTCAATCGATGCGATTCGAAAAATGAACGCCGCCGGCTTGCTCGACAACCCGCTCGTCTGGCGCGACACGGCGCTCGGCGAAGACGTGCTTCTCCCCATGCTCACGCGCGCGGTGGGAATGACTCTCCTCGATCATTGCAGCGATGGCGAAGTCTTCGGCGTACGCTACAAGGGCCTCCCCAACCCGCCCGAGCAGCTCATCACGCGCGGATTTTCGATCATCCACAGCGTGAAGAACGACGCAAACTTCACGGAAGGCCAGATCCGCGAGTTCTTCAGCATCCGCCGCGAGCTTCCACGCACAGGCAAGCCCATCAAAAAGGTCGTTGGTTAATTCACGAGATCGAGAATGCGTGATTCATCTGCGGGACGATTCAGCGCCGTGAGCAGTTCTTCACCCGTGCGCTCGTTGATCGCGATGTCCACCGGGCCGGCGCTGGTTGCGTACTGATGGCTCGACCAGTCGTCGGTGCCGTTGCGCACGCCCATGTACAGCACACGTTTTGTGCGATCGTAGTAAATCACTTCAGGATTGTTCTGACTGTCAAAGCCCAGGGCGATATCGTCGCCGAGCTTTCCGGATGATGCGACGGTTTCCACAAACCAGTTGGTGTTGCGATAGGCGAACTTCACATCCGCGTGGAAGGTATCCTGATACACGATCTGCGCCTGCAGGCCGGCATTGAGAAAGCCATCGTGCAGCTGCAGGTCGATGTGATTCACACCCTGTTCATTGGCGACCGTGAACATCTGCCAACCGTCGTTTGCATCGACGTCGAGCCGCGCGTATTTCAAATCGCCATTAGTCGTGTCGGAATAAGCGATGGCAATTTGACGATCGTAGACGGTGAATCCATTCGTCGTGGGTAGCGCTGCGATGCCCACATCGAGGCTTAAGTCGGCGCCGACGTCGCCGTCCGTCGTGCCATCCACGGTTTGGCGAATCCATGAGTTCGTGTCGCGATCGAGGATCGCGAGTCGGAGGTTCCCACCACTCTTCCGGTAATACGCGAGATACGCGTTGCCCTCGTTGTCAAATGCAATCGACGGCGATTCGCCGACCGATTTGTCGGATTCGATGATGCGGGTCGAGAACGTCGTGCCGTTGTTCGTGGCGTATTTCAGCTGGCTGTTCGTCGCGTCGTAGTAGCCGATGCCGTCCTTGCCCATCGTGTCGACCGCGATCGAAAGCTGCGAACCGACGTCGCTCGATGAATCGACGACCTGCAACTTCGACCACATGCCGTTGATCCCGCGAGTGCTGTAGAGGAGATCACCCTTGCTCGAGTCGTAGAGCACCGCATGCAGCACACCCTGCGAATCGAGAGCTGTGTCGTACCTCGTGCCGAGGTCCATCGTCTTGTACTTGCCTTCGCGCTGAAGCGTGAGTTGAAGCGCGGATTCGATGTCGAGCCGGCTGAAGATCAGGCCGGTGGTATCGCCGGTTTCGTTGTCGCCGTCGCGATTGGGCACGCCGCTCGACATGAGGATCGAACCGATGTCGCCCGGCTGCGCGCTCAGGTTCTCTTCTTTGATCAGCGCGGCCGTGCCGGCTACGTACGGCGACGAGAAACTCGTGCCGTCTTCCGTTGTAAATCCGCCGCCGAGCTGGGGCATCACGATGTTCACACCCGGCGCGAGCAAATCCAGCTCGTCGCCGCGTTGTGACCACGTCGTAATCACGTCGTTCGAATCCACCGCGCCCACCGCGAAGACATTCGGATCCGCGGCGGGATACGCAACGCCATCCTGGCTGATCGCGCCGCCGGAAACGTCGTGACTGTTTCCACTCGCGGCGGTGACGAAGATCCCCATATCGCGCAGCGTTTTGAATTCGGCGGAGTAACTGAAACCCGTCTGCGGATCGGTGTAGTTGCCCGAGCCGAGCGAAAGGTTCACGACATTGATGCCGTTCGGCCCGTACTTGTCGTGATTGGCGATGACCCAGTCGAGCGCCTTCTTGATGTTGGCGGTGGGGATGTTGCTTTCGGTTCCGACGCGCAGCGCAACGAGGTTCGCTTTCGGCGCGACGCCTTGGTAATGCAGGCCGTTGACGCTGTACGAATTGGCCGCGATCACGCCGGCCACGCTCGTGCCGTGGCCGCTCGTATCCATCGGGTCCGAATCGTTGCTGTAGAAGTCGTATCCGCCAAGGACTTTGAAGTTCTTTCCGATCCCACCACCGAGCGACGGCTGCGTGTAATCGATGCCGGTGTCGATGACGGCGACGGTCACGCCTTTGCCGTCGATGGTGGCAAAGTCGGACGCGGCGGTGTCCTGCTGCACCAGCTGCGCATAGCCGCTCCAGGCAAATAAACGGCGGACTTCGAGCGGCTCAACCCCATTGAACAACAAAGGCTTAGGCATAAATCAAACTCCGGCGGACAAAGTCAGAGGTCTGACCTACAAGACGCCTCAGTCGGCAATCGATTTCAAGGCAGACGTCATACACGCGACGACGTTTGTAGTCGCATAATTTCCCATTTTCCGGCGGGAAGAGACTAAACCGTGCAAGATTTTCATGCACTCAGGGGAGTACTGAGGTTGCGCGCCACACGTAGTCAGCTGCCCTGGCTACGTGTGGCGCAATTACTGAAGGGGTGGATTCGGTCAGACGTGAAGTCGTCGCTTCGGTCGGATGAGCAGTCCAAACGACGCCACGAGCACGATCAGCCCACCTGGCTCGGGCGCATCCAGATTCACATCGAGCAGCATTTCCGCGTTGTTCAAATCGCGAAAGTCGAGGGAAACTTCGTTGAGCAGCGCGCCGGTGCCGTCGCCGAAGATCGCGTTGAAATATCCGCTCGTCAGAATGTTCATCCCGAAGATGGAATCGAGCCCGGGGATGTCCAGCGAGTTGCCGTCTGGATCGACAAACACGCCCACGTCCAGATCGGTCATCGAGAGGTAGTGTCCTTCTTTCGTCGGGATGCTGATCTTGCTGAGGTGAACGAAGGGGATGCTCACTTCGCCGCCCAGGCCTCCAATGGGGAAGTAATCGTCGGCGGTAATCTTACCGTCTCCATCGGTGTCTTCGATGTCGGTCTTGGGATCGTTTGGGTTCAAGTTAATTCCCAGATCGAGCGCAAGCTGGTGCGAGATGATTGATGTCTGCGCGCCCGTGTCGAGAAGTGCATCACGATAGACGGTATGCGACTGCCCGTTTTGATCGGTGAACGTATGCCCCAGGCCGGTCACAAAAGGAATGTGCGCGAACGTCGGCGTGGGATCGCTCGGATGATCCGGATCGACTCCCGGAAAGCTCGGCGGATCCATTCGCAGCGCTACGTGATACCGCTGCGAGTTCGAAGCCGGCGCCGTCGGAGCACTTTCGAAGCTGGTCGTGATCAAGCCCGGAAAACCATCTCCTTGTGGAAGCTGCGTCCGCAGGTCCATGTGCACGACTCGGCCGACCATCGTCGGCATCCCGGCCAGGCCGTTGATGTCGCCGAGGTCGACATCGATTGATCCGTAGGGCCGAACGTTGGGCAGCTCAAACGGGTTGCCATCATCGCCCGCGAAGTAAAAGTCGTGTGGCTCGAAGACGTCGAGCAGCTGATTGCCGGCGATGCCCGTTTCCAGGTACTGCACCACGCTGCCATCCGTGCGATGCTGCACGTGATATGCATTGGGGTCTCCGTTGTACGACCCCATCGCGAACATGATTCCACTGGTGCCGGTGTCGAGGAAGAACTCGATGCCATCGGTGACCTGCACGCCGGAATTCACCGGATACTCCATCGCGATCGTCACGCGCGGCTGATCGGTCGAGAGGAAATCGGCCGGGCCGAGGACGATCTCATCGGCGCGCGTGATCAGCGCGATGCAGGTGGTGAGAACAACGAAAACCGCAAGGCGGCGAAGAATTCGCGTCATGACGACGCCTCCGCTGGAGTGCTCCCCTGGTGTGTAGTGGGTTGTACCGGGAAAACGATGGGTTTCAAAGGAATTTCGCGCTAAATCGCACGTCACAATTCCGCCGGCGGCGGACGTAACTTTGTGATGCTTCCACAACGAACCGAGCTACCCACGCTGCTGAAGCAACCGCGAACCTTCGCATGGCAATATCGCTGGGCGCTGGGGATCCTGGCCCTCGGCGCCACCGCAGATGTCGTTACGACAGTGATCAACCTGCTCCGTTACGGCCCGTCGGTCGAGGTGCATCTGGCCCAGCGGATCGTCTGCGAGGTGGTCGGCGTAACACTGGGCGTGCCGATCGCGAAGGTGATGCAACTTGCGTTCGTCATCCTCGTGGCGGCGTGGTGGCGGCCGTGGTGCGGGGTGATCCTCTCCGTCTGCGGCATCTTGTACGCCTGCGCCGCGATCAGCAATCACTTCCTCTTGCTGTGAATGCGTTTAGCCCGGCCGCTTGCGGGCGGACAACGCGCCGCAAGCGCGGGGCTAAACGGAAGCCACCCATGCCACATTTCTGCCCCGCCCCAGCCACGTGTAGAATTGCGCGCTTATGGCGACGCCGTTGATTGAACTGGTCGAGAATCTGCCCTGCGCGAAGGTGGTGCTGGTGGGCGATCTGATGCTGGATCGCTACATCTTCGGCAGCACCGAACGCGTGAGTCCCGAAGCGCCCGTGCCCGTCGTGCATTTCCAACGCGAAGAATTTCGCTTGGGTGGCGCCGGCTTCGTGCTGGCGAACCTCGCGTCCCTCGGCGCGAAGGTGGACCTCGTCGGCGTGATCGGAAAGGACGAAGCCGGGGCGGAGGTTCGCCGGCGCGTGGGCGAATGGTGTGAAGACAGCTCGGGACTGATCGAAGCAGACGATCGGCCGACGGTGCTGAAAGTGCGATTGCTCGGCGCCTCACAGGATCGCACGCCGCACCAGATGCTGCGGCTCGATTTCGAAAACGCGGCACCG
The DNA here is from genome assembly GCA_025924315.1 of Phycisphaerae bacterium. Classification (GTDB taxonomy): domain Bacteria; phylum Planctomycetota; class Phycisphaerae; order Tepidisphaerales; family Tepidisphaeraceae; genus JAICIO01. The sequence continues at coordinate 5,700 of JAICIO010000044.1, read as the reverse complement.
GTGACCGGTTCGCTCGCCGAAAAGATCATCGCGCGAACCGAATCGGCACTCGATGGCGCCGCGATGCTCTGCCTCGAAGACTACAACAAAGGCGTTCTCACGCCTGAGGTTTGCCAGAAACTCATCGGGCTCGCACGAGCGCGAAACATCCCGGTCATCATCGACCCCGCCAATATCGCGGACTATTCGAAATACAAAGGAGCGACCGCGCTGAAACTCAATCGCCCGGAGACAGAGCGATCGACCGGCCTTCCCGCGCGCCAGCCGTCGCATTACCAGCCGGCGGCCGAACGCCTGCTGTCGAAACTCGAGCTCGAAGCAGTTGTGATCACACTCAACGAGCTCGGTTCGTATCTGGCGACGAAAGACGGCGAGCGCGAATGGCTGCACACGCGGCCCCGCGCGGTTGCGGACGGCACCGGCGCCGGCGACACGCTGCTGGCGGGTTTGTGCATGGCGCGCGCCGCGGGCGCGAGCTGGCGCGAATCGGTCGCCCTCGCCAATGTCGCCGCAGGTCTCGAAGTCGAACGCCTCGGGTGCGTGCCGATCACGCCGCAGGAAATCGTGCAGGACCTGCTGCTCGAAGTGCACGAGCATCTCGGCAAGGAGCGAAGGCTCGAGCAGCTCATCCCCGAGCTCGACCGCCATCGCGCCGCGGGCAAACGCATCGTCTTCACCAATGGCTGTTTCGACATCATTCACCTCGGCCACGTTAAGTATTTCCAATGGGCGAAAGCTCAGGGCGATCTGCTCGTCGTCGGGGTGAACACCGATGCCGGCATCCGGCGACTCAAGGGTGAGAAACGCCCCGTGATCGAAGAGGACGACCGCGTTGGCGTGCTCGAAGAGCTGGAAAGCATCGACTATCTCGTCCGCTTCGATGAAGACACGCCGATCGAGCTGATCAGCCGCATCAAGCCGGATGTGCTGGTGAAGGGCGCCGATTACAGGAAGGAGCAGGTCGTCGGGTGGGATGTGGTGGAGTCATGCGGGGGAAAGGTGGCACTTGCGCCGCTGATCGATGGGCGAAGCACAAGCAACGTCATCAAGCGGATTCTCGACGCGTATCGACCGGACTAAACCCAATCGCGCGCCTGCTCACCCAAGATTGAAATAAGTTGCGACCCGTGACGTTGTTTAAATCGGGAACCGCACAACGCGCGGCTCCCGCGTCTTCTGAGTTGCGGTCGGAACACTCGCCACCATCAGGAGTTAGCTTATGAGCTCTCGGGGAACCACACACGCGTCTCTCATGCAGCCTCTCGAACCGCGGACATTTTTGTCGGTCACGCCGCACCCAACCGCGGCGGGCACGGCACCGGTGCACACGCCGAATCCGACCATTCAGGCGGATCTCGATCAGCTGCAGAAAGATCTGAAACAGGCCCACGATGACGCCATGGCGGCGCACGACAAGGTCGTCGCGGACAGCAAGGCGCTCAACGCCGAGCTCGACAAGCTGCACGCCTCCGATACGGACCTGTCGACTGAACTTGCCCCGCTCAAGCAGCAGATCAAAGACGACACGAAGGCGATGCACGACGGGCTTAAGGACGACAACAAGGCGATCGTCGCCTTGCGCGAATCTTTTGGGGCCACCCTCCGCGCCGATGCAAAAGAGCTTCGCGACGCCAAGCTCGCGAAGGATAGCGCTGCCGCTCAAGCCGCTCGCGATCAACTCAAAACCGACGGACAGGACTACAGCAATCAGCTGCACGATCTGCACACGAAGCTCGTCGCCGACGCACAGCCGTTCAAGGACAAGATCAAGGCCGACAAGCAGGCGGTGTGGGACAAGATGATCGAGCTCGACCCGGCGCTGGGGCCACTGGTCGATCAGCTTCACACCGACACCACGGACGCGACGAACACGCTGAAGGCCGACGACGCGCTGGTGAAAGCGGATCTGGACAAGTTGCAACAAGATCGGCAGGACGCGTCCAGCACCGCGACGGCGTGAGGTAAAGAAGTAGACAGGATAGAGAGTAGAGGATGGAGAATGGACAAGCGCCGTTCTCCATCCTCTATTTCCTATCCTGAATCCTCTGCCCTTTACGGATCCCAGCGATACTGATCATTCTGCGGCGGAAGGGGCATGAAGCTGACGTGACCGTCCGCGAACTCGACATTCGCTTGATGGCCGTAATGCCAGTCGTAGCCGTAATACAAACACGCATCGAAGAAGACGATCGTCTGACTCGAATTCCTGATTGAGCTGAAGCGCTCGCCGTCCAATCCTTGATCGTGTCTTGGCAGCGGTCGCAGTGGATAGCCGTTCGCGTTGAACTGGTAGCTGTCGCCGACCCATTCATACTGCGACGGCGCGAAGTAAATCGTGAACGTCATGTCCGTTGTCCACGGCGCTGAGTCGTCGCACGGGCAACGGAAAATCTCGAGCTTGTTCTGCACGTACTTGTTCAGCGGCCGCGGGATAATGCGGTTGAAATAGTTCGCCTGGTCAAGGTTGGCATTGCCCGTTTCGCGTCCGCCATACGCGTACCAATCCATGCCGTCGAGGTTGATGTTCGCCGCACGCCAGAAGGTCATCATCTGGTTGTCGTTGAGATACGACTGCAGGGCGATACCGATCTGGCGAAGGTTGCTCGCGCACTGCGTGACGAGCGCCTGCTGGCGGGCTTTCTTGATCGCCGGCAACAGCATCGACATCAGAATCGCGATGATCCCCATCACCACGATCAGCTCGACAAGCGAGAAACCATTCTTCTTTGGCGCGTGATGCGGATGCGCTACCGGATAAAACTCGCCGCGATAATCCTTGTCTTCCTCCGGCGGAGGCGCCGCGACCGCTTCGACCGGCGCATTGTCCAATTGCCGCACCGGCTCGGTCGTCGTCGTGGCCGATGCTTGCGCGGCTCCGGCGCCTTGCAGATTCCCTTCCATCTCGTCTTCGACATCGTTGAGATGCGCGAGATCAGCGGCGTTCACCTTCGGCGCCTCGGGCTTCTTCTCGCCCTGGAACCGGTCGAGGTCGTAATCGATCTCGTCGAGCTTCTTGCGGCCGAGGCCCGCGCCGATCATCAGGTTGAGCAGCACCGGCCAGATCCCGCCGATCAGAATCATCCCCACAATGGTGCGCGACACGATGACGAACCACGTCGCTTCGGTTAGCGCGTACGAGTACGTCAGCTTCGGATTCTTCGCCGCGACTTGCTCGACGAACTCGCGCACATCGGCGGCGTGCTTTGTCCCCGCGACAAACGGAATCGGCGCGTAGAAGCCGATCGACGCGCCGTGGTGCGATTCACCAATCGTCGCCGTCACAAAATTCTGCCCATCCCGCGGCGGATGGATCACGATGTCGTGCACGACCGGACCATTCCCGTCCGTCTCCGAGAGCAAATCCGCGAACTGCTGCGTCGTGATCGGCGCGCGCATGACCAGATCGCGATCCGGCCCCGCAAAGGTCGACGCGTACCCCACCAGCGCGCCCAGCACCGCGCCGATCAGCAACCAATGCCACACCTTCAAATCTTCCACGGGCATGACGCCCTCCCTCAATCCACGTTCACGGGTTAACGGCTCGTAGGGCTCGTGCAGGGTGCGCGTCAGCGCACCGGTTTTTCGGTTTCGGGAGGAATAACCGGGTCGCTGAAAACCACCCTCCAAGATCCGCGACCCGAACCCCTTAAGCCCTCATTCCACCGGTCGCCCAGCCAGCCATTCGATGCAGCGGAGATAAAACACTCCGGTGTCGTGCGGATCGAGTTCCGCCGGCGGTTCATTATGCCATTGGCAGCCGATCACGCGACCTTTTCCATGCTGACTGATGTAAACCGGACAGAACACCGGCCCGTCACTGAACGAATCCGCTGACGAAGGTACCGTCGAAGGACGATGCGTTGTATCACCGACGTGCTGCGCAAACTCCGTCGATCCGCCGTCTCCCATTGCTTTCATACCGTATCCTGCAATCAGCGGTGTGCCCTCGATTCGCCCGATCGCGCCGTAAAACATGTATCCATGGACTTCGTCGCCGACCTTCAAACCTTTCAAAACAGGATGTTCCGCGACAACGCGCGCGACTCCATCACCCGTATGCTCAAACCAATACGCATCCCTCATTCCGATTATCGACGATACCTGATCATTGAATGACGGCGTGAGCACCGCAAACCCGGCCTGATGCAGAAAGCCAACTCCGTTCTTTACGGCCTCATCCATCGCGTTCAGGACATCGGGCCGCATGTGCCAGTCATGGTCCGCTACGATCACGTCGAGTTTTTCGAGCGCCTTCGCCTGGCTCCCGTCGAGGAGCCATCCATTTTCCATCAATCCGGGAAGTTCCTTCTCCAGTTCGGGGTTCGTCCCCGGCTCGACGATCGCGTAAAGACGGATGCGAGGCAGATGCTTCAGGCGTTCATAAATCGTTTGATGGCGGGCCAAGCCCCACGGGTTGTCAGCCCTCGTATGCCAACCGGTTTTCGTAAATTCGCTAAGAAGCACTCCTACCTTAATCGGCTGCTGCTCATCGTTCGATTGCGTATTCCCATTCGCGCTCACGCTCACGATGGACGATGTCCGACCGAAGTTTTGCGTGATGGATGCAACGATGAACGCGCTGAAGAGGAGCAAAGCGGCGGACGCGGAAGCGAAGCCGATGACTCGGCGCTGGATGCGTTGGCGCCGCCACGCACTTTGAACGGGCCCCGATCCAACGGCGGCGAGGGCGCCGTTTGCAATCCGCGTCGCGGCCCCCGCGGGCGCGGGTTGCATTGCTTGCCCGAGCGATGCCGACACCACTGCGGTCGAGAGCACCACGCCACGGCGCGAGAACGAGTCTCGCATTTTCGCGATCGCGCGAAGGATCCGCTTCTCGGCGGCTGCGACGCTGATCCCCAACGCCGCCGCGACGGCGCTCGTCGGCATCCCTTTGAGATAACGAAGTGTCACCGCTTCGCGATCCGCATCGCGCAGCCGCGCCAGCGCGTCGTCGAGCAGCGGCGAAACTTCATCGAATGGATCGTGCTCGGAAGAAGTGCTCGTCTGCATGGTCTGCTGTGCCTGCTGCTCGTGATGCTGCCGTCGTCGCCTCGCGCGAAGCACGTCGCGCGCGACATTGCGCGTCGTGATCACCAGCCATGCCGGCAGCACGACGCCCTCGCGCAGGCTGGCGGCCTTGCGCGCCAGCACGATGAAAACGGCCTGTGAAACATCTTCCGCGAGATGGTCGTCGCGCACCTGCCGGCGCGCCGCGGCGTACACCAAGTCGACATGACGGTCCACCAGCGCTCGGAACGCGCGTTCGTCCCCCGCCTGTGCAAACGCTTTGAGCAGCGATGAATCGTCCATAGCGCATTAGCCGCGGGGCAACGCCCGCGCGACCTGTCAAGCCCTGGCTAAGTTTGCTCCTCCGCCTAATTATGGTCGCTCAGGTATTCGTTCTGACAGAAAAATCGCTCACACGTGAATCGCCTTTCCGCCGTAGCGGGACAACAGACGGATCAATTCGGAATCCTCGAAATCCATCGCCCACCAGAGCGCGGAATTTGTCCCCGGCGAGCGCAGATTCGCCGAAGCACCGTGCTTCAGCAGGATCTCCGCGGTCGTCGCGTGGCGGTTCATCGTTGCCTGGACGAGCGGAGTGCCGTAGACGTACGCGCACGCGTTGACATTCGCGCCGGCGCGGAGCAACCGCTCGACGCACGGATCGCGGCCGGTGCGACACGCTTCGATCAGCGC